>NZ_KB892122.1:0-62459 GCF_000373665.1 Streptomyces sp. BoleA5 | reverse complement strand
AGCGTTCGTCCTGAGCCAGGATCAAACTCTCCGTGAATGTCTTCACGAGAGCGGCACCATCGGGAGGAATAATCCCGACGTGCCCAGCGTCCTCGCTGTGTTTTTCTACAAAGGAACCTCGTCCGAGATGGACGGGGTATCAACATATCTGGCGTTGACTTTTGGCACGCTGTTGAGTTCTCAAGGAACGGAAGCTTCCTTCGAGACCGTTTCACCGGCCCCTCCGGGCTTTCCCTTCGTTGTCTCCAGCTTAGCAGATCCGATTTCCTTCTCTGCCACCCTCTGGAGGGGGTTTCGCCGTCCGGCTTTCGCTTTTCGGCTTTTCCGACTCTATCAGACCGTTTCCGGGCTGATCCCCAGTCAGCGGGGCTTGTCCTCGCGGCTGTTGGGCCGTTCCGACTGGTGAAACATTAGCGGACCGGTGGCGCCCGATGCCAATCGAGCAATTCCTTCGATCCTCATTCCGGAAAACGCACACGCGAACGAGACGACACGAGGCCGTTCGTCGAGATAGGTCTTGCGGGATGGCTGCCCGGGGCCGGCCGGAGCCGGTGTTCACCGGCGGGCAACTCGGAGAACATTACGGATGCCCCGTACCGCTGTCAAACCGGGGCAGCCGGGTCAGTCCAGGTCCTTCAGGCGGCCGCCGGCGTCGGGCTGGTCGGCCTCGACGCGGCGCAGCAGCCGGGTCAGCAGGTCGCCGAGGACGTTGCGTTCGTCGGGGGCGAGGTCCTGGAGGAGGTCCGCCTCGAAGGCGGAGGCCATGCGCATCGTCTCCAGCCACTTGCTGCGGCCGAGGTCGGTGAGCTCGACGATGACGCGGACGCGGTTGCGCTCGTCGCGCTCCCGGGTCACCAGGCCCTCCGAGACCATGCGGTCGATGCGGTGGGTCATGGCGGCCGGGGTCAGACCGAGTCGCTTGGCGAGGTCGCCCGGACCGAGCCGGTACGGACGGCCCACGACCACGAGGGCCTTGAGGACCTCCCACTCCGCGCTGGTGATGCCCACCGCCGACAGGTGCCGGCTGTAGCCCACGTTCATACGGCGGTTGAGCCTGCCCAGCGCCGTGACGATCTTCTCGACCTGGGGATCCACCTCGGGGTATTCGCGCTGGTAGATCGCGATCTGCTCGTCGAGGTCCAGCTCCTGCGGAGTACCGGCGGAACCGTCGGATGCGCTCGTCATGGCAGGAGTGTCCCACGAAACTCGTTGGTCCTAAAGACTTCTGGCATGTACTGTTTAGCTTCGAAGTTTAAAGTTGAAGTCTTCATGTTCGAGAACTACTGACCTAAGGGGTGAGTGTGACCACCGCGATGGGCGCCGCGCTGCGCCGGATCCAGCTGGGCAACGCGCTGAGCGCGTTCGGCAACGGCTTCACCGTCCCGTTCCTGTTCGTCTATGTGGCGCAGGTGCGGGATCTGGGAGCGGGCACGGCTGGTGTCGTACTGTCCGCGTTCGCCGTCGCCGCGCTCGCCGTGCTGCCGTTCACCGGTCGGACGATCGACCGGAGCGGGCCGCTGTCCGTGCTGCTGGCCGGTGCGTTCGCGGCGGCGGTGGGCTCCATGGGCTTCGGGCTCGCGTCGAGCGCGCCCCTGGTGATCGCCGCGTCCGCGGTGATGGGCGCCGGTATCGCCGTGATGCAGCCGGCGCTGGCCACGCTCATCGTGTGGTGCTCCACGCCGAGGACGCGGTCGCGGGCCTTCGCGACGCAGTTCTTCCTGAGCAATCTCGGGCTGGGGGTCGGCGGTCTGCTGGGCGGGCTGCTGGTCGACACCTCTCGTCCGGACTCCTTCACGCTGTTGTTCTCGATCGAGGCCGCGATGTTCGTCGTCCTCGGTGTCGTCGCGGCCTCCGTACGGCTGCCGAAGGCGGCGCGCATGGAGACGGCGCCGTCGGACAAGGCCGCCGGAGGCTGGCGGGCGCTGCTCGCCGACCGGGCGATGGTGCAGCTGTGTGTGCTGGGCGGGGTGCTGTTCTTCGCCTGCTACGGGCAGTTCGAGTCCGGGCTCTCGGCGTACGCGGTCGAGGTGACCAAGGTGTCGCCGGCGACGCTGGGCCTCGCCCTCGCGGCGAACACCGCGGCGATCGTGGTGGCGCAGTTCGCCGTCCTGCGGTCCGTGGAGCGGCGGCGGCGCAGCCGGGTGATCGCGGCGGTCGGTCTGCTGTGGGCCGTGGCGTGGCTGGTCGCCGGGCTGTCCGGGCTGACGGGCTCCGCGCACGGGGTCGCGACGGCGATGCTGATCGCGACCTACGCGCTGTTCGGGCTCGGCGAGGCGATGCTGTCGCCGACGGTCGCGCCGCTGGTGGCGGACATGGCGCCGGAGCGGATGGTCGGCCAGTACAACTCGGCGTTCGCGCTGGTGAAACAGCTGGCGCTGGCCGTGGGGCCGGCGGTCGGCGGGCTGATGGCGGGCAGCGGACGGTACGCCGAGTACATCGTGATGCTGGTCGCCTGCTCCCTGGCGGTCAGCGTGCTCTCTGTGCGGCTCGGCCGTCGCCTCACGGTCGGGCAGGACGCGCCGATGCGGGAGCCCGTGCTGGCGGCGTGATCCCCGGTCAGTTGGGGAGCGCGAACTCGCACCACACCGCCTTGCCTCCGCCGGGGGTCCGCCGGGATCCCCAGGCGGAGGCGATGGTGGCGATGATGGAGATGCCACGGCCGGCCTCGTCGGCCGGTTCGGCGCGGCGGCGGCGCGGCAGGTGGTCGTCGCCGTCGGTGACCTCGATGATCAGGCGCCGGTCGGTACGCCGCAGTCGCAGCCGCATGGGCGGGACGCCGTGCTGGAGCGAGTTGGCGACCAGTTCGCTGGCGGCGAGGACCCCGAGGTCGACGAGTTCGACGGGGAAGCGCCAGGAGGTCAGCACACCCTGGGCGAAGGCGCGGGCGCGAGGGGCCGCTTCGATGCCGCCGAGCAGTTCCAGGGACGCGTTGCGGAACAGCTCGGAGTCGTTGCCCTCGTGCTGCGGGTACTGCATGACGAGCACGGCGACGTCGTCGGCGTGCTCGGAGGTCACGCCGAGGGCGCGCAGCAGGCGGTCGCAGATGACCTGGGGGCTGCCGGTGGCGCCGGCGACGGCGTTCATCAGGGCCGACACGCCCTCGTCGATGTCCTCACCTCGGCGCTCGATGAGGCCGTCGGTGTAGAGCACGGCGGTGGCGCCCGGCCCGAGGGGGATGGAGCCGGAGGTGTGGACCCAGCCGCCGGTGCCGAGCGGCGGTCCGGTGGGCTCGTCGGCGCGGCGGACGGTGCCGTCGGCGTCGCGTACGACGATCGGCAGGTGGCCGGCGGAGGCGTAGGACAGCCGTCCCTCGCTGGGGTCGTGGACGGCGTAGACGCAGGTGGCGATCTGGGTGGCGTCGATCTCGGCGGCGAGGCCGTCGAGGAGCTGGATGACCTCGTGCGGGGGCAGGTCGAGGCGGGCGTAGGCGCGGACCGCGGTGCGGAGCTGGCCCATGACCGCGGCGGCGCGCACGCCGCGGCCCATGACGTCGCCGATGACGAGGGCGGTGCGGCCGGCGCCCAGGGTGATGACGTCGTACCAGTCGCCGCCGACGGCGGCGTCGGTGCCGCCGGGCTGGTAGGTGGCGGCGACGCGCAGGTCGTCGGGTTGTTCGAGTTCCTGGGGGAGCAGGCTGCGCTGGAGGGTGACGGCGGTCGCGTGGAGGCGGCGCTCGCTCTCGCGGAGGCGTTCGGCGGACTGGACCTGGTCGGTGACGTCGGTGGCGAAGACCAGGACGCCGCCGGTGTCGCCGGCGTCCTTCACCGGAACGGGGCTGCAGGTGAGGGTGAAGTAACCCTGCCGGGTGGCGGTGGCGACCTTGCGGGCCTTGACGGTGCGGGGCTTGCCGCTGCGGAAGACCTGGTCCATCAGGGGGAGCAGGCCGAGTTCGGCGAGCTCGGGGAGGGACTCGCGGGCGGGCTCTCCCGGGGTGCGGGTGCCGAAGACCTCGCTCCACGCCTCGTTGACGTACCCGAGGTGGTGGGTGGGCCCGTGCGTGACCGCGATGAGGGCGGGCAGCCGGCCCAGCACCTCGCGTACGGGGAGCGCGTCGAGGGTGTGCGCCGGCGCGTCGGGGTGCTCGGCGGCCTCGCCGCGCGCCGCGGGTACCGCTCCGCCGGACGGGGGTTCGGCACCGGTGGCCGCCGCCTGGGCATTGCGTCGCTGTGTTCCGGGGAGCCGGGCGCTCCAACGCGTGAGGTTCAAACGTCCGATTCCTCGTATTTGTCACTCTTTGCAGGTGCTGGCGCACGCTTGGTCACGGGTCCAGTGTGGCCGACCCACCGCTCCGGGGGAATCGGCCACCGCATCCGCACTGGCGGTCAGGGCGCGTCGGGCTTGCGACCGGTCTCCGCGGCGAGCTCGAACTCGGCGCGCGGGTTCTCCAGCGAGCCGAGCGAGACGATCTCCCGTTTGAAGAGCCCGGACAGGACCCATTCGGCCAGGATCCGCGCCTTGCGGTTGAAGGTGGGCATCCGGCTGAGGTGGTACGCGCGGTGCATGAACCAGGCGGGGTAGCCCTTGAGTTTCCGCCCGTAGACCTGCGCCACGCCCTTGTGGAGCCCGAGCGAGGCGACCGAGCCCGCGTAGGCGTGACGGTAGTCGGTCAGGGGCTCGCCGCGCAGGCTCGCGACGATGTTGTCGGCCAGGACGCGCGCCTGGCGCAGGGCGTGCTGGGCGTTGGGCGCGCAGACCGCGCCGGGGTCGCCGGAGGTGAGGTCCGGGACGGCGGCGGCGTCGCCCGCGGCCCAGGCGCCCTCGGTGCCGGCGATCCGCAGGTCCGCGGTGCACGCGATCCGGCCACGGCCGCCCAGCGGCAGATCGGTGCGGGAGAGCACGGGGTGCGGTTTGACGCCGGCCGTCCACACCAGGGTGCGGGTGGGCACGCGGGAGCCGTCGTCCAGGACGGCGACGCGGTTCTCGCAGGACTCCAGCCGGGTGTTCAGGCGGATGTCGACGTTGCGGCCGCGCAGCTCGCGGACGGCGTACCGGCCCATCTTCTCGCCGACCTCGGGGAGGATGCGGTCGGTGGCCTCGACCAGGATCCATCTCAGGTCGCCGGCCTCGACGTTGTGGTAGTACCGCACGGCGTAACGCGCCATGTCCTCCAGCTCGCCGAGTGCCTCCACGCCCGCGTAGCCGCCGCCGACGAAGACGAAGGTCAGGGCCGCGTCGCGGACCTCGACGTCCCGGGTGGAGGAGGCGATGTCGAGCTGCTCCAGGACATGGTTGCGCAGCCCGATGGCCTCCTCGACGGTCTTGAAGCCGATGCCGTGCTCGGCGAGGCCGGGGATGGGCAGGGTGCGGGAGACGGAGCCCGGTGCCAGCACCAGGTGGTCGTACCGGAGCTCCAGGGCGAGGGAGCCCTCCTCCTCGGTGGCGAGGGTGGTGAGCGTGGCGACCCGCTTGCCGTGGTCGATGCGCCGGGCCTCGCCGATGACCAGCGTGCAGCGGTCCAGGACGCGGCGCAGGGGCACCACGACGTGGCGGGGCGAGATGGAGCCCGCGGCCGCCTCGGGCAGGAAAGGCTGGTAGGTCATGTAGGGCTGCGGTTCGACCACGACGATTTCCGCTTCGCCGTGTTTCAGTCTGCGTTGCAGCCGCAAAGCGGTGTACATGCCCACATAACCGCCGCCGACGACGAGGATGCGCGGGATACCGGATTCTTCTGCCGCGCCGGACGGCCCCTTGAGTGCTGCCATCGTTCCATGAGGCAATGGGCCATCGGGGTTTGTCCACAGGGCGGACGGCAATGAATGGCCGAATCCTGTTCTCCGGCAGGTCACGGGCGGGTTGCTGACCGGTGTGAAGTGCCGGGAAGGGGAATCGGCGGCCGGGGTACTCCGATCGTGCGTGGGTTCCCCCTTCATTCTTGACCGGGGCTCAACTATGTTCGTATCCCACCGGGATGCCCGCGCGGCGCAGTCCGCCGCCTTCCGGCGATCATGGGGTGGGGAGTCTCCGGGGGGAGACGCGATTAACCGGGGGATACACATATGCATATTCAGGATCCGCAATGGGCGACGACCGCGACCGTCAGCGGCCATCCCGATCCGGACGTGCGCGGTGGCGGCGGGGGCCGTACGTCCCCGCTGCGTGTGGACGCGCAGCGCAACCTCGAGCACGTCCTGCGGGCCGCGCGCGAGGTCTTCGGTGAGCTGGGGTACGGCGCGCCGATGGAGGACGTGGCCCGGCGGGCCCGCGTGGGCGTCGGCACCGTCTACCGGCGCTTCCCCAGCAAGGACGTCCTGGTGCGGCGCATAGCCGAGGAGGAGACGGCACGGCTGACGGAGCAGGCGCGCTCGGCCCTGGGCCAGGAGGAGGAGGCCTGGTCGGCGCTGTCCCGCTTCCTGCGGACGTCGGTGGCCTCCGGCGCCGGGCGGCTGCTGCCGCCGCAGGTGCTGCAGGTGGAGCCGGCCGGTGCGGCCGACGGGACGCGGGTGCCGCAGCAGCGCGGCGGGGCCGACGACTTCACGTCGGGCGCCGGGATAGCCGCCCTCCTGGACGTCGTCGGGCAGCTGGTGGAGCGGGCGCGGGCGGCCGGTGAGCTGCGGGCGGACGTGTCGGTGGCCGACGTGCTGCTGGTGATCGCCACCGCGGCGCCGTCGCTTCCGGACCCGGCCCAGCAGGCCGCCGCCTCGGCCCGGTTGCTGGACATCCTGCTGGAGGGACTGCGGTCCCGTCCGGGGGCGTGAGGCTGACCCGTTCGGGTGATGAGCCGCTTCCGGGGGGTGAAACTCCCCGGACGGGTGGTTCTGATGCTTGACAGGTCGTCGGACGGTAAGGGTGTGCCACTCTTACGCCCGTGGATGAAGGAAACGGGGAGTCCGGTCCGCCCGCGGAGGCCGGGGCGGACTCCGGTGGGGGTCCGCCGTCCGGCCGGGTGCCCGAGCAGCGGGAGCCGCTCGCGGAGCGTCTCCCCGAGGCCGCGGACGCCCCCGGGGCGCAGCTGTCCGACGCCGACCTGGTCGCCCGGGTGCGCGGCGGCGACGACAGCGCGTACGAGGAGCTGTACCGGCGGCACGTGGCGGCCGTGCGGCGGTACGCGCGCGGCTGCTGCCGTGACCGGCACACCGCCGAGGACCTGACCGGCGAGGTCTTCGCCCGCACGCTGCAGGCGATCCGCGGCGGCAGCGGTCCGGACGCGGCCGTGCGTGCCTACCTGCTCACGACGGTGCGGCGGGTGGCCGCGTCCTGGGGCAGCACGGCCAAGCGGGAGCAACTGGTCGACGACTTCGCGGTGTTCGCGGTCACCTCGGCCGGGGCCGCGGCGGTCCAGGGCACCCAGGACCTGGGCGCGGACGTGCGCGCCATGCACGAGGCCGAACGCTCCCTGGCCATCCAGGCCTTCCGCACCCTGCCCGAGCGCTGGCAGGCGGTGCTGTGGCACACCGCGGTCGAGGAGGAGTCCCCCAGCAAGGTCGCGCCGTTGCTGGGGCTGACGGCCAACGCCACAGCCGTTCTGGCGCACCGGGCGCGCGAGGGACTGCGCCAGGCGTACCTGCAGGCGCATGTCTCGTCCACGCTGACCGCCGAGGGGTCCTGCGCCCGCTACGCGGACCGGCTCGGCGCGCACGCCCGCGGCGGTCTGCGGATGCGGGCCGACCGGGAGCTGCGCAAGCACCTGGAGGAGTGTGCCAACTGCCGCCTGGCGGCGGCGGAGCTGGCGGACGTGAACGCGGCGCTCAAGGGGCTGCTGCCGGTCGCGGTCGTCGGCTGGTTCGGCGCCGCGTACGCGGCGAAGGCGGCGGGCATCGCCGCGGGCGGCGCGGCGGCAGGTGCCGGTGCCGGCGCGGCGGCCGGCGCCGCTTCGGGCGGCTCGGGCGGTGGCGCGGCCGCCGCGCCGGTGAAGATCTCCGTCGCCGCGGGGCTCGCGCTCGCGGCGGCCGGTGCCGTGGTGGCGATCGCCCTGACCGGGGACGACAGCACGCCCCGGCCGCAGGCGCAGAGCAAGCCCTCGGCCGCGCCGGTCGTACCGGCGCCGGCGCCCACGCCCACCCGCTCGCCGTCGCGGCCCTCCCCCGCGCCGAGCCCGCCGCCGTCCGTCCGGGCCCCCGTCGCCGCCACGCCGACGCCGGCGCCTGCGGCGCGTCCTGTCGACGAGCCGGCGCCCACGCCCAGTGAGCCGCCGGCCGCGACCCCCAGCCGTACCCCGCAGCCCACGCCCACCCCCACGCCGACCCCGGTGCCCGATCCGGTGGTGCACCGGCTGAGCAACCTCGGCTACGGCGCCGCCGGCCGCTCGGACCGGCCCACGCTCCGGCTCGGCGACTGGGTCTGGCAGCGCTGGGGCCTTCGCATCGGCGGAACGCGCCACCCCGACGGCGTCACCGTCGGCGCGCCGTCCACCGTCACCATCGACCTCAACCGCTCCTGCACCGCCTTCGACGCGGTCGTCGGCATCGACGACATCGCGCTGGGCCTCGGCGCGGCGCGCTTCTCGGTCCACGGCGACCACGGGCAGCTCTGGCGCTCGGAGGTGCTGCGCGGCGGTGACCCGGGAGTGCCGGTGCACGTGCCGATCGCCGGCAACAGCACCATCCGGCTGAAGGTCGAACCGACGCGCAGGCTGCACCTGGCGAACGTCGCGGACTGGGCGGTGGCGCGGATCACCTGCGACTGAGCCGTGCCGCCGCGCCCCGCCGGTTCAGCCGGCGGGGACCTCGCACGCGCCGTCGTTGCAGGAGTCGGCCGCGGGGGCGGCCGGTACGGTGCCGGTCTCCTGGGCGACCTGCTCCAGCACGCGCAGGAAGGTCGAGGACTCCTGGCCGCCCTGGACGGCCCACTTGCCCTCGAAGACGAAGGTCGGGACGGCGTTCACACCGATGCCGCGGGCGTCGTCGATCTCGGCGAGCACCTCCGCGCGGCCCTCGTCGGAGGCGAGGAAGGCGGCGGCGCGGTCGCGGTCCAGTCCGGCCTCGGCGGCGAGCGCGGCCAGGGTGTCGCGGTCGCCTACGTCGGCGCCCTCGGCGAAGTGCGCCACGAGCAGCCGGTCCTTGAGCGCGGCCTGCTCCTTGGCGCCGTACGCGTTCAGGGCGTGCCAGAGCAGGCGGTGCGCGAGCAGGGTGTTGTTCTCGATGGCGCGGTCGAAGTCGAAGGCCAGACCCTCTGCGCGGCCGAGCTCCTCCAGGCGGGCGTCCATCGCCGCGGACTGCGGGCCGTAGCGCGCGTCGAGGTAGGCCCGATGGGACTCGGGGGTCTCCGACTTGTCGGGGGCGAGCTGGAAGGGGCGGTAGACCACCTCGACCTGGTCGGCCTGCGGGAAGGCGGCAAGAGCCCGCTCGAAGCGGCGCTTGCCGACGTAGCACCAGGGGCAGGCGATGTCGCTGTAGATCTCGACCTTCATGCTCTCTCCGTCACCCGAAATCAGCGGTTGAATCCTCAAAGATGCAACGAGGGGGCCGTCCCAGGCCATTCCCCTGCCATTCCCCGGCGCCGGTCTCCCGCGCCGGTCTCCCGTGCGGTCAGGCGGTGGCCTCGGCCAGCAGCGCGTGGGCGCCCTCGCCGCCCAGTTCGCGGCCGGCGGCGCGGGCCCGCTCGTAGGGGCCGTCCCCGAGCGCCGCGCGGGCCAGTGCCTCCGCGGCGCGCATCCCCTCCTCCTCCGGGACCGGGCGCGGCAGACCCGCCCGCAGCCCGTCGGCCGCGCCGTGCAGCCGGGCTGCCCGTACGGGATCGCCGAGGGCGACCAGCACCTCGGCGGCGTACTCGACCGCCGCCGCCAGACGCGGCTCGGCGCAGAAGCCGTCGAGCCCCGCGCGCAGTGCCACCGCGAACCCGGCCAGGGCGCCCGCCCTGTCGCCCTCGGCGGCGGCGACCCTGGCCGAGAGGCTCGCCACGAGCAGCTCGAAGTCCGGTGGCGGCGTGCCCATACGGCCCTCGCCGTGCGCGAGTTCGGCCAGCCTCCGGGCCTCCCGGAGCTCGCCGCGGCGCAGCAGGATCGTCGCCAGCAGCGCGCGGATGTAGGCGCGGGCGTCCCACACCCCGTACTGCTCGGTCTCCTCCGCGGCCTGGCGCAGCAGCTTCTCGGCGGCGTCGTCGTCGCCCTCCCGGTGGGCCAGTTCGCCGAGGCGGGCACGGACGAAGATGCCCTCCACGTGCGCGCCCAGCTCTCCGCCGAGCCGCAGCGCCTCCTCCAGATCCGCGCGGGCCGCCGCGTAGTCGCCGTACGCCAGCGCCATCTCGGCGCCGGCCTCGCAGACCTGGGCGCGCATCCAGCGGTCGCCGAGCCGCTCGCTGAGCCCCAGCAGCTCGGGCCAGTCGGCGGCGGCCCGCGGGAGCCCGCCGGGGAGGTCGATCGTGATGTGCGTACGGAACATCAGCGCGGCCGCGAGCTCCCACTCGCCGCCGTACGCACGGCACGCGGCCACCATGGCGTCCGCGTGGCCGCGGATCGCCTCGTGGCGGCCCACGACGAAGTCGGAGAACGGCCACAGGATGCCCGGGAAGCGGGTCGAGTGCGGGCTCGGCACGCTGTAGACCTCGATGACCCTCGACGCCAGCGCCAGCATCTGCGGGCTCTGCATCTCCTCGCGGGGCATGGTGTCGCTGATCACGAACAGATGCAGCAGCCGCAGGTTCATCCGCGGCCAGAAACCGGGGGCGCCCGGATCTCCCGGCAGGCCGGACAACGCGATGAGCCGGTCGAGCCACTCCCGCGCCTCGTCACGGAAGTTGCGCAGCCACCAGAACCAGCCCATGGCCAGGGCCAGGGCGATCGCCTCGTCCTCCTCCCCCGCGTCGATCGTCCGGCGCAGCACGGCCCGGACGTTGTCCAGGTCGGCCTCCACACGCGCCGCCCAGACCAGTTGGTCAGGGCCGCGCAGGCAGGAGTCGGCGGTGCTGGCGAAGTCCGCGAAGTACGCGGTGTGCCGGCGGCCCGCCTCCGCCAGGTCGGCGGGGTCGTCCGCGGCGCGCTCGGCGGCGTACTCGTGGATCGTCTCCAGCAGCCGGTAGCGCACCTCCTCCGCACCGTGGTCCACGACGACCAGGGACTTGTCGACGAGCTGGCCGACCAGCTCCAGCGCGTCCTCCCCGCACACGGCCTCCGCCGCCTGCAGCGTGCAGCCGCCGGCGAAGACGCTGAGCCGGCGCAGCGCCGTGCGCTCCGCGCCGCCGAGCAGGTCCCAGCTCCAGTCGACGACAGCGCGCAGCGTCTGCTGTCGGGGCAGCGCGGTGCGGCTGCCGCCGGTCAGCAGCCGGAAGCGGTCGTCGAGGCGGTCCGCGATCTGCCGCGGGGTGAGCACCCGCAGCCGGGCGGCGGCCAGTTCGATGGCGAGCGGCAGCCCGTCGAGGCGGCGGCAGATCTCGTCCACCGCCTCCGTGTGGTCGCGGTCGGCGTCGAAGCCGGGGCGCACGGCCGCCGCCCGCTCCACGAACAACCGGTGCGCGGTCGGCAGCGGCAGCGGCTCGACCGGGCGCACCGTCTCCCCGGGCAGGCCCAGCGGCTCCCGGCTCGTGGCGAGGACCGTCACCCCGGGGCAGACGGCGAGCAGTTGGTCGGTGAGCGTGGCCGCGGCGTCGATGACGTGCTCGCAGTTGTCGAGCACCAGCAGCATGCGGCGCTGCGCGCAGTGCTCCAGCAGCCGGGCGGCGGGGTCGGCCTCCTGGCCCGCGCTGCGCACCTCGCGGGCCGCGGCCAGCACGGCCGTGTCACGGCGCCCGATCGCGCTCAGCACGGCGTCCGGTACGGCGGCGGCACGGTCCAGCGGGGCGAACTCCGCCAGCCACACCCCGTCCGGGAAGGCGGAGGAACCGGTCACGGCGGCCGCGGCCTCCTGCGACAACCGGGTCTTGCCCGAGCCGCCGGGCCCAGTGAGCGTCACCAGGCGGTGCGTGCCGTCGGTCAGGCTCGCGCGCAGCGTGCCGAGTTCGGCCTCGCGGCCGACGAAACTGGTCAGGCGGGCCCGCAGGTTCCCCGTGCGGGGCGCGGTGGCGGAGGTGGGCGGCGCCGTTGCCGGTTCCGCGGCGAGCAGTTGCGCGTGCAGGGTGCGCAGTTCCGGCCCCGGGTCGGTGCCGAGGCGCTCGGCGAGGGCCAGGCGGGTGTCCTCGTATGCGGCCAGGGCGTCGGCGGGACGGCCCGTCGCGTGCAGCGCGCGTATCAACTGCGCCCGGAACGGCTCGTGCAGCGGATGCTCGGCGACCAGCCCGCGCAGTTGCGGCAGCAGTTCGGCGGCGCGGTCGAGTGCGAGGCACGCCTCGATGCGGCGGTACGTCGCGGACAGCCGCAGGTCCTCCGCCCGGGCGGCGGCCGAGCCCCGGTCCGGCAGGTCGGCCAGCGCGGGGCCGCGCCAGAGCGCGAGCGCGGTCTCCAGGGTCTCCGCGGCGCCGGCGGGGTCGCCGGAGTCGAGGGCGGCGCCGCCTTCGCGTACGAGGCGCTCGAAGAGGTGGAGGTCGACGTCGTCCGGGGTGTCCGTGAGCAGGCGGTAGCCGGCGGGGCCCGAGGCGATGGTGTCCGTGCCGCCGTCCGCGTCCCGGGGCCCGAGGGCGCGGCGCAGCCTCGACACGAGCGCCTGCAGCGCGCCGGGGGCGTCCTGGGGCGGCTCGTCGCCCTCGCCGCCCCACACCTCGGCGATCAGGGCGTCCGGGGACACCGCGTGCGGGGCGTGCAGCGCGAGGGCGGCCAGCAGGGCCCGCAGTCGCTTGCCGCTGCCCAGGGGCACGGGCGCGCCGCGGGGGCTGCGCGCCTCCGTGGCGCCGAGGATCAGGTACCGCACAGGGCCATTCTTACGGTGCGGGTCCCGCGGGGCGAAGCCGTTTCCTTGCGTGCGGCGCGGAGGCGGCAGTGGCCGACGCCCATGCACAGCCGCGAGGGGCCGGGAGAATCGCCTCCCGGCCCCTCGCATGTCAGGCGTCCGGTCAGAGCCAGCTGTTCCAGATGCCGTGCGCTGTCGTGTTCGCGAAGAACTGCCGATTGAAGACGGGAGAGGCACAGCTCACGGCCGCGGAGGCAGGCGCGGCGGCGGCCGTGAGCAGTCCGCCCGCCGCGGCCAGAACCAGGGCGGTGGCGGTGATACGTCTGGGCTTCATCGAGTCCTTCAGGCCTGTTCAACGACGGACGTCGATCAGACGTCGCCAAACGGTACCGACAAGAGCGTCGATTGGTTGTACGAACCTCGGCGGAGGTTCGTACAAGGCGCTTGGTGTCTTCCGGACCGAGGTGACGGCTCCCCCGGCCGAAGGCCAGGGGAGCACCCGTCCCTGCGCAGGGCACCGCCTAGCGGCGGGTACCGCCCTCGCGGTCCTCGTCCTCGTCGCGCGAACCGAGCAACTCGTCCGCGAGGGAGGGAAGGTCGTCCAGAGGGGTCTCCTCGGCCCAGGAGGGCCGCGGACGGGAGCGGCGCCCCTCCTCGGACACTGCGGGCATCTCCCGCGTGCGCTCGTTCTCCGGGTCCCGCGGCGCCGCCTTGGGCGCTTCCGGCCGGAAGATGCCGGGCGGCACACGGTCGGCGGAGGGGACGGCCGGCAGGACGGCAGTCTCGTCCGCCGCGCCGGGGGTGACCGGGGGCAGGACCGCCGTCTCCTCCACGTCGGCGGGGGCGGCGGGCGGGACCGTGCGCGGCGTCTGCTCGGGCTTCGTGAAGTCCGGGAAGCCCGGCGTGACCGACGGCAGGACCGCCGTCTCCTCGTCGACCGGAACCGCGCGCGGCACCGCGGTGTCCGCGTCGCCGGTCGACGCGGCCGACGGTGCCTGCGGGCGCGGAGTCTCGACGGTCTGCGTCGCGTCCTCCGCCTCGATGCGCGCCTGCTCGGCCCGCATCAGGGCCTCCTCGGCCTTGCGCTGGCGCTCCAGGCGGCGCTCCTCGGCCTCGGCGCGGAGACGGGCCTCCTCCTCGGCCTGGCGGCGCAGCCGTTCCTGCTCCTCGCGGCGGACGCGCTCCTCGGCCTCGCGACGGGCCCGCTCCTCCTCGGCCTGCCTGCGGGCCTCCTCGGCCTGACGGCGGGCCTCCTCCGCCGCGGCTTCCTCGGCCTGGCGGCGGGCCTCCTCCTCGGCGAGGCGGCGGCGTTCCTCCTCCTCCGCGCGGAGCTTCTCCAACTGCGCCTGGCGCTCGCGTTCGAGCCGCTCCTCCTCGGCCCGGCGGGCGGCCTCGGCCTCGGCGCGCAGGCGGGCCTCCTCCTCTGCCTGGCGGCGGGCCTCCTCGCGGGCCTCGATCTCCTTCTCCGACAGGGGGAGGATCTCGTCGAGACGGTGCCGTATCACCGTCGTGACGGCCTCCGGCTCCTGGGCCGCGTCGACGACCAGGTACCGGGCGGGGTCGGCCGCGGCGAGGGTGAGGAACCCGGTGCGCACGCGGTCGTGGAACTCCGCGGGCTCGGACTCCAGACGGTCGGGCGCCTCGGTGAAGCGCTCGCGCGCCGCCTCGGGGGTGACGTCGAGCAGGACGGTCAGGTGCGGGACGAGTCCGTCCGTCGCCCAGCGGGAGATGCGGGCGATCTCGGTCGGCGCGAGGTCGCGCCCGGCGCCCTGGTAGGCGACGGAGGAGTCGATGTAGCGGTCGGAGATGACGACCGCGCCGCGCTCCAGCGCGGGGCGTACGACGGTGTCGACGTGCTCGGCGCGGTCCGCGGCGTACAGCAGGGCCTCCGCGCGGTGGGACAGCCCGCCGCTGGAGACGTCGAGCAGGATCGAGCGGAGGCGCTTGCCGACCGCCGTGGCGCCCGGCTCGCGGGTGACGACGACCTCGTGCCCCTTGCCGCGGATCCATTCGGCGACGGCCTCGACCTGGGTGGACTTGCCGGCCCCGTCGCCGCCCTCGACGGCGATGAAGAAGCCGGTGGGCGTGGGCGCCTGCTCGGGGTCGCCTCCGCGCAGCGACTCGCGCAGGTCACGGCGCAGGGGGACACCCTGGCGGTCGTCGGTCTTGCCGAGGACGAGCGCGGCCACGGGCAGCAGCAGGGCGCCGACGAGCATGAGGGCGTACGCGGCGCCGCCGTGGTCGAAGGTGAAGTGACCGTTGACGACACGGTGAGGGCCGATGCCGCCGGCCAGCAGGGGGGCGCCCACGGCGCCGACCGCCATGAACAGGTGCGCGACCGCGTGCAGGTGGTCGGTGGCGCGGCCCCGGCGGGATTCCTCGGTCTCCTGGTCCACCAGGACGTGCCCGGTGTTGGCGGTGATTCCGGCCGCGACGCCGGCGAGCAGCGCCAGCAGCAGCACGGTCGTCGGGTCGGGCACGATGCCGGCCAGCAGCAGGGCCAGACCGGTGACGGCGATGGCGATGGCGAGCAGGCGCCGCCGGGACAGGCCCGGGAGGGTGCGCGGGGCGATCCGGATGCCGAGCACGGGTCCGCCGGTCAGGACCAGCACGAGCAGGCCGTAGCCGACCGGACCCCCGCCGAGGTCGGCGGCGTGCAGCACGGCGAGCGCCACGGCGGCGGCGATGGCACCGGCGACGGTGGCGGTGCCGAGCACGAGCAGCGGTACGGCGCCGGTGCGCCCTCGGTCGTTGCTGCGCAGGCCCTGCAGCGGGGAGTGCGGCGGGGTGGCCTGGTCGCCCGGCAACTGCAGCAGGTAGAGGACGGCGCCGGAGGCGGCGAACAGCCCGGCGGCGACGTAGGAGGCGAGCGCTGCCTGGTGCAGGCCGAACCAGTCGACGCCGAGGCCGATCAGGTTGCCGACGAGCGTGACGACGACGAGGCTCGCGGCGGCGATCGGGAAGGCGACGAACCCGGTGCGCCGGTCGAGGCGGCGCAGCGCGTCGAGGCGGTCGGGCAGCGGACGTACCGTTCCTGCGCCCGGCGCGGGCGCGGGCAGCAGACCGGGGGCGGCGCCGTCCTTGGCCACGCTCCACAGCCGCTCGGCCACTCCGGTGACGAAGACGGTGACCAGCAGCCAGACGACGGCATCGGCCGGCACCCAGTCGATCCACAGCGGGGCGACGATCAGCAGCCCGAGGCGCACGACGTCGGAGCCGATCATCGTCCACCGGCGGTCGAGCGCGCCCCCGGGCCCGGTGAGGGAGCCCAGCGGGCCGAGCAGTACGGCGCCGATGAGCAGTGCGGCGAGCAGGCGCGCCCCGAAGACGGCGGCGACGGCGAAGGCCGCCCCGCGGTACCCGCCGCCGAAGGACTGGGCGCCGACGGCGGCCTGCGCCGTCAGGACGACCAGGACCAGCAGGGCGAGGCGGTCGCCGACGGTGCCGGTCAGCTGGGCGCCCCACAGCTTGCGCAGGGGTGGGATCTTCAGGAGCGCCCCCACGGCTCGCTGCCGTGAGTCGGCCTCGAGTTCGTCGGCGAACGTGTCCGTTGGCTGCTCGGATCGCGTCATTCCGCCAGCCTATCGGGACACGGTGCCGTCCCGGAGGGCGCCTACCGGGACCGCACCTGCCGTGCGGTCCCCGCGGGGACTACTCGGCGGGCTTCGCGGCCGAGGAGGCGGCCTTCTTCGCCGTGGTCGTGGCCCTTGCGGCGGTCTTCTTGGCGGTCGTCCCGGCCGCCGCGGTCTTCTTCGCCGCGGTGGTCTTGGCGGCCGTCTTCTTCGCCGCGGTGGTCTTGGCGGCCGTCTTCTTCGCCGCGGTGGTCTTGGCGGCCGTCTTCTTCGCCGCGGTCTTGGTCGCGGCCGCCTTCTTCGCCGGGGCCTTCTTCGCCGTCTTCTTGGCGGGGCCCTTGGCCCGCTTCTCGGCGAGCAGTTCATAGCCGCGCTCGGGCGTGATCGTCTCGACGTCGTCGTCGCGGCGCAGTGTGGCGTTGGTCTCGCCGTCGGTGACGTACGGGCCGAAGCGGCCGTCCTTGACGACGACGGGGCGCTCGCTGACCGGGTCGGTGCCCAACTCCTTCAGCGGGGGCTTGGCCGCGGCGCGGCCGCGCACCTTCGGCTGGGCGTAGATCGCCAGCGCCTGGTCGAGGGTGATCGTGAAGAGCTGGTCCTCGGTCTCCAGGGAGCGCGAGTCGGTGCCCTTCTTCAGGTACGGGCCGTAGCGGCCGTTCTGCGCGGTGATCTCGACGCCCTCGGCGTCGGCGCCGACGACGCGCGGCAGCGACATCAGCTTGAGCGCGTCCTGCAGGGTCACGGTGTCGAGCGACATCGACTTGAAGAGGGAGGCGGTACGCGGCTTGACCGCGTTCTTGCCGGTCTTCGGGGTGCCCTCGGGGAGGATCTCGGTGACGTACGGGCCGTAGCGGCCGTCCTTGGCCACGATCTGGCGACCGGTCTCCGGGTCGGCACCCAGCTCGAAGTCGCCGCTCGGCTTGTTGAGCAGTTCCTCGGCGAGCTCGACGGTCAGCTCGTCCGGCGGCATGTCGTCGGGGACGTCGGCGCGCTGCCCGGTCTCGCCCTCGGACTCGCCGGCCTTCTCCACGTACGGGCCGTAACGGCCGACCCGCAGCACGATGCCGTTACCGACGGGGAAGGAGGAGACCTCACGGGCGTCGATGGCGCCGAGGTCCTCGACCAGCTCCTTCAGGCCGCCGAGGTGGTCGCCGTCGCCGTTGCCCGCGTCGGCGGCGCCGCCGACCGGGGTCTCGCCCTCACCGAAGTAGAAGCGGCGCAGCCACGGCACGGACTGGGCCTCGCCGCGGGCGATGCGGTCGAGGTCGTCCTCCATCCTGGCGGTGAAGTCGTAGTCGACCAGCCGGCCGAAGTGCTTCTCCAGCAGTCCGACGACGGCGAAGGAGAGAAAGGACGGCACGAGGGCCGTGCCCTTCTTGAAGACGTAGCCGCGGTCGAGGATGGTGCCGATGATCGACGCGTACGTCGACGGACGTCCGATCTCGCGCTCTTCCAGCTCCTTGACCAGCGAGGCCTCGGTGTAGCGGGCGGGCGGCTTGGTGGCGTGGCCGTCGGCGGTGATGTCGCGCGCGGAGAGCGCGTCACCCTCGGTGACGGCGGGCAGCCGGCGCTCGCTGCTGTCGAGCTCGGCGTTGGGGTCGTCGGCACCCTCGACGTAGGCCTTCATGAAGCCGTGGAAGGTGATGATCTTGCCGGAGGCGGAGAACTCGACGTCCCGGCCGTCGCCGGCGCGGCCGCCGACCTTGACGGTGACGGACTGCCCGACCGCGTCCTTCATCTGGGAGGCGACGGTGCGCATCCAGATCAGCTCGTACAGGCGGAACTGGTCGCCGGTCAGGCCCGTCTCGGCCGGGGTGCGGAAACGATCACCCGAGGGGCGGATCGCCTCGTGCGCCTCCTGGGCGTTCTTGACCTTGCCCGCGTAGACACGGGGCTTGTCCGGCAGGTAGTCCGCGCCGTAGAGCTGCGTGACCTGGGCCCGGGCGGCGCTGATCGCGGTCTCCGACAGGGTCGTGGAGTCCGTACGCATGTAGGTGATGAAGCCGTTCTCGTACAGCTTCTGGGCGACCTGCATGGTGGCCTTGGCGCCGAAGCCGAGCTTGCGGCTGGCCTCCTGCTGCAGGGTCGTGGTGCGGAAGGGCGCGTACGGCGAGCGGCGGTACGGCTTGGACTCGACCGAGCGGACGGAGAAGGCGGCGCCCTCCAGGGCGGCGGCGAGCGCGCGGGCGGCGGCCTCGTCCAGGTGCAGGACGCCCGCACCCTCCCTGAGCTGCCCGGTCGACCCGAAGTCGCGGCCCTGGGCGACGCGCTTGCCGTCGACGGCGTTGAGCTTGGCGCCGAAGGTGCCCGGGTCGGTGGCGTCGCCGGAGCGGCCGGTGGCGAAGGTCGCGGACAGGTCCCAGTACTCGGCGGAGCGGAAGGCGATGCGCTCACGCTCGCGCTGGACGACGAGCCGGGTGGCGACGGACTGGACACGGCCCGCCGACAGGCGCGGCATGACCTTCTTCCACAGGACCGGCGAGACCTCGTAGCCGTAGAGGCGGTCGAGGATCCGGCGGGTCTCCTGGGCGTCGACGAGGGTCTGGTTCAGCTCGCGCGGGTTGCGGACGGCTTCCTGGATGGCGTCCTTGGTGATCTCGTGGAAGACCATCCGGCGGACCGGGACCTTGGGCTTGAGGACTTCCTGCAGGTGCCAGGCGATGGCCTCGCCCTCGCGGTCCTCATCGGTGGCGAGCAGGAGCTCGTCGGACTCCTTGAGCAGGTCCTTCAGCTTCTTGACCTGGGCCTTCTTGTCCGCGTTGACGACGTAGATCGGCTGGAACTCGCTGTCGACGTTGACGCCGAGCCGCGCCCACGGCTGGCCCTTGTACTCCGCCGGCACTTCGGCGGCCCCGTTCGGGAGGTCGCGGATGTGCCCGACGCTGGCCTCGACGACATAGCCGGGGCCGAGGTAGCCCTTGATCGTCTTCGCCTTGGCAGGCGACTCGACGATCACGAGTCGGCGGCCGCTGCCCTGTGCGGTCTCGCGGGTCGGGGACAACTTCGCTCTTCTCTCCGGGTCGAAGGTGGTCTCGCTGCGGAGTGTGACCGTACATCCCGGTCCCGTGTCAAACGGGAAAAGTCCGCAACGCCACTCGAACGGTAACCCGACAAGCGTCCTGTCTGCCGCACGGACTGCCGCCCATGTCCGATTTGCCCAGCTCAGAGGATCAGGAACAGCCAGACCCCGACAAGAAGCGAAACCACCCCGAACAAACCTGCCACGGCGGTAGACGCCGGGCCCCGTCCCTGGACCACCGGCAGATGCCTCAGCGACCGGGTGACGGTCCAGGCCAGAAGGGCCGCCCCGAAAACCGCGAAGACCGTCCCGGCGAAGATCCCAGGCGTGGTTTCCATGTACATGCCCCCGGATCCCTCTGTGCTCCACGACCGACCCGCAGCCACGGAGAGTGGCACGCCGGGGCGACAGTGGGAAGAACCCACGGTGAACGCCGCCCGAAGAGGCCTGGCCGATTCCTTTCGCTATCCCCTCACCCTCCCCCCCTCTCCCTCCTCCCCTCACCTCACCCCTCTCTCACTCCCACCGGCCCCTCGCCCGGCAGCGGGGCTCTCCCTCGGTCACTTCCCGCGGTCCGTCTCCGTGTTCCCGCCGCTCTCCGTGTTCCCGCCGCTGCCCCCGCACCGGCTTCCTCGCCCTGCCCGCCTTGACTGGCCTGACAAGATGTCCGGACACACCGAACGTTCACTCAGGGGGAGTCCCACCATGTCCGACCCGAACAACCCGTACGGCCAGCCCAAGCAGGACGGTTACGGCTACCCGCAGCAGCCCCCGGCCGGCCCCGGGAGCTACGGACAGCAGCCCGGCTACGGCTATCCGCAGCAGGGTCACCCGCAGGGCTACCCCCAGGGCATGTACACCGGCGACCCCAACGCCCCGTACGGCTACGACATGTACGGCCGCCCGCTGTCGGACAAGTCCAAGGTCGTGGCGGGCGTGCTGCAGTTGCTGGCGGGCGGCCTGGGCATCGGCCGCTTCTACGTGGGCGACATCGGCATCGGTGTCGCCCAGCTCCTCACCTGCGGCGGCCTCGGCATCTGGGCGCTGATCGACGGCATCCTCTTCCTGACGAGCAACGACCGCACCGACGCGCAGGGCCGCATCCTGCGCAGCTGAGGACGATGACCTCCCCGACCGTCTGGAACCGCCTGAGGGCCGTGGCCGCACGACCGGCCACGGCCCCCGTGGCGTCACTCGTCGCGGGCGCGGCGGGCGCCGCCTACCTGTGGGGCACGGACCCGCACGAGGAAGGGCACTGGCTGCCCCGATGCCCCTTCAACTTCCTTACCGGGCTGCTCTGTCCGGCCTGCGGTGCGACCCGCATGGTCTACGACCTGATGCACGGCGACCTTCCGGCCGCCTTCCACGACAACGCGCTGCTGCTCCTGGCGAGCCCCTTTCCCCTCTATCTGTACGGGCGGTGGGTGACGGAGGGGCTGCGCGGCCGGATGTACCGGACGACGATCGGCAAACGCGCGCAAATGGCGGTCCTCGCAGCGGCCGTGGTGTGGGCCGTCGTACGCAACGCGGTTTGACAACGCGGCGATCACGGTTCCGTGACGTCTGTTAATCAGAGGGACAGATGTCCTTTTCTAATGCCAAGATTCAGCCATTCCGAGGCGGGGGGCCGGATCGACCGATGCGCGCGCTCCCGCTGATTCGTCCCCGTTGCACGAGGAGCATGTTCCATGGCCACGCCCACCCCCACCACTGACGCTCCGTTCGGCCTCGACCCGTCGGGCCGCCCGCTGTCCGACAAGTCCAAGGTCGCCGCCGGCCTGCTCGGCATCTTCCTCGGTGGTCTGGGCATCGGCCGCTTCTACACCGGCCACACCAAGATCGGCGTCCTGCAGCTCGTCGTCTCCGTCGTCACCCTGGGCCTCGGCGGCCTGTGGGGCTTCATCGACGGCATCGTCCGCCTCGCGGGCAGCGCGCCCACCGACGCGCAGGGCCGCGTCCTGCGCTGACCGTCCGCGCCCCCGGCCCGCCTCCGCTCCGCTGCGGAGGCGGGCCGTCGCGTTTGCGCTCACACCGGCTCGATGAAGCCCTGCTCCACCAGCAGCCGGATCGCCTCCGGCGTACGGTCCCGCAGCGCCACCGGGTCCTCGCCCAGCAACTGGGCGATGGCGTCGAGGATCCGACCCGCCGTCAGCGTCCCGTCGCACACGCCCGCGAAGCCCGCGCCGACCGTGTCCACCCTCGTCGCGCGCCGCATGCCGCGGTTGGCCCGCAGGACGACGTGCTCCGGGTCCTCGGCGCCGGGCAGGCCCACCTGCTCCTGCACCACCTCGTCCGACAGCCGGAAGCGCTCGTCGAGCAGCGCCGCGTCGTCGTGGGTGCGCAGGAAGTCCTGGCGGCCGAACCAGGCCGCGATGTGGGGGCCGAGCGGCTGCTCGACCGGGTGCGGCCACTCCTCGGCGGTGACCACGGGACGGTCGGAGCCGGTCCTGCGCACGGTGATCCAGCCGAAGCCGACGGCCTTGGTCTTGCGCTGCTCGAAGGCGTCCAGCCACGCGCCGTAGCGGGCGGCGTACGCCTCGGGCCCGGCCAGGTGGTCGCCGCCGTCGCGCAGCCACAGCTCCGCGTACTGCGTGGCGTCCTGCACCTCGCGCTGCACGATCCAGGCGTCGCAGCCGTCGGGCACCCAGGCGGCGACGCGGTCGCGCCAGTCCTCGCCCTCGGTGTGCTCCCAGTTGGCCAGTAGCTGGAGGTACCCCCCCTCGGTGAGGTGGTCGGCGGCCTGCCGGACGACGGTGCGGCACAGGTCGTCGCCGGCCATGCCGCCGTCGCGGTAGGTGAAGCGGCTGCCGGGGGAGATGACGAAGGGCGGGTTGGACACGATCAGGTCGTAGCGCTCGCCGCCGACGGGCTCGAAGAGGCTGCCCTGCCGGACGTCGGGCTCCGGGGCGCCGGACAGGGCGAGGGTCAGCCGCGTGAAGTGCAGGGCGCGAGGGTTGAGGTCGGTGGCGGTGACCCGGGTGGCGTGCCGGGAGGCGTGCAGCGCCTGGATGCCGGAGCCGGTGCCGAGGTCCAGTGCCCGGGCCACGGGCGTGCGGATGGTGATCCCCGCGAGGGTGGTCGACGCGCCGCCGACACCGAGCACCAGGTCCGCACGGTCCACGCCGGGCGTCGTACGGATGCCGTTGGCGCCGCCCACGGCGCAGCCGAGGTCGGAGACGATGTACCAGTCCTCGCCGCCGTCACCGCCGTAGGGGCGGACGTCCACCGTGGCGCACACCTCGTCGCCGTCCCGGACGAGCCAGCCGTCCTCGAGGGCCGCGTCGAGGGGCAGCACCTCCCGCAGCCGCGCGTACGGGACCGGCTGCTGCAGCAGGAAGAGCCGCACCAGGCTCTCCAGCGGGCTGCCGCCGCGGGTGGCGCGCAGGGCGGGCACGGTCTCCGCCCGCGAGAGCGCGGCGTAGGCGGTCGCCCCGAGCAGGTCGAGGCAGCCGTCGGCCGTGAAGGCCGCGGCGCGCAGCGCGTCGCGGAGGGCGGCGGTGCGGTCGGGGGCGGGCAGGGGCTGCGGGGGCGGCTGCGTACTCACGCTGCCATTGTCACCCCCGAAGGGGCGCCCGGCGGGCCCCACCCGCCCTCGGACGGTCAGGACTTCGAGGGCTTGGCGCCGGAGTCCTGGCAGCCGGGCTGCTTCGCCATGGCCTGGCCGACCTCGCCCTGGCGCAGCGTGTCGAGCGCCTGCTCGCCGCTCTTGCTCACCTTGGCCAGGTTGTCGGAGACGCTCTTCAGCCCGTCGGCGAACTTCGCCTGGTCGGTGACGGGCAGCGCGTCGACCTGCTTGCGCAGGTTCGCGTAGGCCGTGGAGAGCGAGTTGAGGTCGCCGACCGCGTCCTGCTTGAGCTTGGCGCCGTTGTCGACCGGCGGGTCACCGGCCTTGCCGACGATCCCGGCGAGCGCCTTGTAGGCGTCCGAGATCTGCCCGAACGCCGTGGAGTCCGCGCTGCGGACGTCCTTCGGCTTGGCGTTGCTCGGGGTGTTGCTGATGTGGGTGTTCGCGTCGTTGATCTTCTTGACCTGGGCGGCGGCCTGGTCGCAGACAGTCTTCGCCCAGGCGTCGAGCTCCTTGTTGCCGTCGCCGCATCCCGACAGCGACCCCGTCGCGAGGATCACAGCCGTGACGGACAGCGCAGCCGCGAGTTTGTTCTTCACGGCCCCGGAACCTACACGGCTCCTGCCCGCGGGCCACATCACTTCCACTCGATGTGACCACTATTGCCCCTTATGAACCAAGAACAGGGTGATGCATCTGACGTGCGTGCAGGCGGCGGGCGCCATCCCGGAGGATGACGCCCGCCGCCGTATCACGATGAGCTCACGCTACGTCAGACCGCGGCCGTCGCATTCGGGTCGGCCGACCGCTTCGTGCCCTGGCTGTCGTCGTGGCCGGTGTCGACACCCTCGTCGTCTCCGACCGCGATGCCGCGGCGCTTGGAGATGTAGACGGCGACGACGATGACCAGGAGCGCCACGGCCGCGGCGCCGATCCGCACGGCCAGGTTGGCGTCGTCACCGTAGGAGAACTGGACCACCGCGGGGGCGACCAGCAGCGCCACCAGGTTCATGACCTTGAGCAGCGGGTTGATGGCCGGACCCGCGGTGTCCTTGAACGGGTCGCCGACGGTGTCGCCGATGACGGTCGCGGCGTGGGCCTCGCTGCCCTTGCCGCCGTAGTGGCCGTCCTCGACGAGCTTCTTGGCGTTGTCCCAGGCACCGCCGGAGTTGGCGAGGAAGACCGCCATGAGCGTGCCCGCGCCGATGGCTCCGGCGAGGTAGGACCCCAGCGCTCCGATGCCGAGGGAGAAGCCGACGGCGATGGGGGCGAGCACGGCGAGCAGACCGGGGGTGGCAAGCTCGCGCAGCGCGTCCTTGGTGCAGATGTCCACGACGCGCCCGTACTCGGGCTTCTCGGTGTAGTCCATGATCCCGGGGTGCTCGCGGAACTGCCGGCGCACCTCGAAGACCACCGCACCCGCCGACCGGGACACGGCGTTGATGGCCAGTCCGGAGAAGAGGAAGACGACGGCCGCGCCGAGCAGCAGACCGAACAGGTTGTTCGGCTGGGAGATGTCCAGGTCCAGCCACCTGAGGTCGGCGGCGGAGATGTTCGCCTCCCGCACCGCTGTGTCGACGGCCTCCTTGAAGGAACCGAACAGCGCGGTCGCCGCGAGCACGGCGGTGGCGATGGCGATGCCCTTGGTGATCGCCTTGGTGGTGTTGCCGACCGCGTCGAGGTCGGTGAGCACCTTGGCGCCCTCGCCGTGGACGTCGCCGGACATCTCGGCGATGCCCTGGGCGTTGTCGGACACCGGGCCGAAGGTGTCCATGGCCACGATCACACCGACAGTGGTCAGCAGACCGGTGCCGGCAAGCGCCACCGCGAACAGGGCGAGCCAGATCGAGGCGCCGCCCAGCAGGAAGGCGCCGTACACCGAGAGGCCGATGAGGACGGCCGAGTACACCGCGGACTCCAGGCCGACGGAGATGCCGGACAGCACGACGGTGGCGGGCCCGGTCAGCGACGTCTTGCCGATGTCCCGTACCGGGCGCCGGTTGGTCTCGGTGAAGTAGCCGGTCAGCTGCTGGATGAGCGCCGCCAGCACGATGCCGATGGCGACGGCGACCAGCGCGAGGATGCGCGGGTCACCGCCGTGCGAGGCGATGTCGCCGGGCACGTTGGCCAGCTCCGCGTACGTCGAGGGCAGGTACGCGAACGCCGCGACGGCCACCATCGCCAGCGAGATCACCGCGGAGATGAAGAATCCGCGGTTGATGGCGGTCATACCGCTGCGGTCCTTGCGGCGGGGGGCCACCGCGAAGATGCCGATCATGGCGGTGAGCACACCGATCGCCGGGATCAGCAGCGGGAAGGCCAGGCCGGAGTCACCGAAGGCGACCTTGCCGAGGATGAGCGCGGCCACCAGGGTGACGGCGTACGACTCGAACAGGTCGGCCGCCATGCCGGCGCAGTCGCCGACGTTGTCGCCCACGTTGTCGGCGATGGTGGCGGCGTTGCGCGGGTCGTCCTCGGGGATGCCCTTCTCGACCTTGCCGACCAGGTCGGCGCCGACGTCCGCGGCCTTGGTGAAGATGCCGCCGCCGACACGCATGAACATGGCGAGCAGCGCGGCGCCGAAGCCGAAGCCCTCCAGCACCTTGGGCGCGTCGGCCTTGTAGATCAGCACCACGGCTGAGGCGCCCAGCAGGCCCAGGCCCACGGTGAACATGCCGACCACGCCGCCGGTGCGGAAGGCGATCTTCATCGCGCGGTGCGAGACCGTCGTGAGATCCGCCGAGGGCTCACCCGGCGCCGGGGTCGCGGCTCGTGCGGCCGCGGCCACGCGGACGTTGCTGCGCACCGCCAGCCACATGCCGATGTAGCCGGTGACCGCCGAGAATCCGGCGCCCACCAGGAAGAACACGCTTCGGCCGATGCGCTGTGACGTGGTGTCCGCAGGCAGCAGCATGAGCAGGAAGAACGCGACGACCGCGAAAATCCCCAGAGTGCGGAACTGCCGTGCGAGGTAGGCGTTCGCGCCTTCCTGCACGGCAGCCGCGATCTTCTTCATGCTGTCGGTGCCCTCGTCGGCACTGAGCACTTGACGTACCAGCACCACGGCGAGCACCAGTGCGGCCAGTGCCACCACCGCGATGACCAGCACGAGATTGCGGTTGCCGTCGGTCAGTACGGGTGTTGCGGCCAGAGGTTGAGCGATGTCCTGCAGGTGAGGGGTGAGTGGCCCCGCCATTCGTCCTCCTTGACGTTTGGCACGTGGGCGCGCGGCTCCGGCGACTCAGCAGCCGCGACGCTCAGGCGTGTGCGCTGAGCAAAGATGGACGGATTGTAGGGAGCCGAACTAGATCAAAACAGGGCGCAGGAAACGAAATTCGCCGAGGCCGGGGATATAGCAAAGGAGATCGCCCACAGATATCACCGGAAAAGGTGAACAGTCACCGTGTAAGTGGATCAACCACCGGGTGAATCCGCGCACGCCGAGCTGACCTGCGGCGGAAGCTCGCGGGCAGCTCGGCAGGAGCGCGTGAGGGGGGCGGGGCGGCTAGGAGAGCGCGGCCGGGTTCAGCGGCCAGCTCATCCGGATGACATCGCCGTACTCTCCCGAGAAGACCTCGACGTCGTCGACGAGGCCGCTGATGACCGCCAGACCCATCTGGCCCTCGTCCTCCGCCTCGGAGGAGTCGGACGAGGCAGGCGAGCCGTCGGGAAGCGGCTCGGGGTGTTCTGCGGGGCTGTCGCCACGCGCCGAGGGCACACTGGCGGCGTCGGCGGGGCGGTCCTCCGCCTCGGGGGACTTGTCGCCGACCTCGATGGAGAACTTCTTCTCCTCCTCGGTCAGCACCACCCGGACCGGACGATCCGCACCGCTGCTGCGGTAAAGGCCGACGGCCCGGCTGCACGCCTCACCGACGGCGAGCCGGACCTCGTCGAGGACGGCCTCGTCCACCCCTGCCCTGCGGGCTACCGCAGCCGCCACCAGTCGTGCGGTGCGGACGTGCTCCGGCAGTGCGCTGAAGAGCAGTTCTACGGTGGGCATGGCCTCCCCCTCGTGCCTGTGGGCGGGCAAGACAGGGGCCCGGGCGTCGGCGTCGCCCGGAGCCCCATGGTCCGGCGCCGAACGTCAGTCGGTCGCCGCGACGGCCTCGTCGACCGAGGTGTGGATGGGAAACACCTTGGTCAGGCCGGTGATACGGAAAATCTTGAGAATGCGCTCCTGGTTGCACACCAGGCGCAGCGAGCCTTCATGCGCGCGAACCCGCTTGAGCCCGCCGACCAGCACGCCCAGCCCGGTCGAGTCCAGGAAGTCCACGCCTTCCATGTCCACGACCAAGTGGTAGCTACCGTCGTTCACGAGTTCCACCAGCTGCTCGCGCAGCTTGGGAGCGGTGTACACATCAATCTCGCCGCCGACCTCGACGACCGTACGGTCGCCGACGGTTCGAGTCGACAGGGACAGGTCCACGGATCCTCCAGCACCTTGCATCGAGCGGTCGCCCCCCATGGATCGGCAGCCGCGATGGCATTCAATCACTTACCAGCGGGCATGCACGACGCCTTACGGCGATTGTCCGTCATGCCAGTGACACACTGAGTGCCGATGGCTCAGGATCATCTTCCGCAGTCGGCGCACGGCCGCACCTCCCCCGTCGCCCTCCTGGAGCGGCTTGCCACGGGGGCTGGCAGGGCCGCGCGCATCACCCATACGGAGCACTTGCCCCCGCGGGCGGGTCGCCATGCCGATTGGCCTGATCAGATCCGCCCGGAGGTGATCGACGCCGTCCGCGCGTGCGGCATCGAGCGGCCGTGGGAGCACCAGGCGCAGGTGGCCGCCCACGCCGTCGCCGGCACCTCCGCGGTGGTCGCCACGGGAACCGCCTCCGGCAAGTCCCTGGCGTACCTCGTGCCGGTCCTCAGCGCTCTCCTGGAAGGCTCCGAGGCACCGAACGGCCGAGGAGCCACCGCGCTCTACCTCGCGCCCACGAAGGCCCTGGCGGCCGACCAGCGGCGGGCCGTGGCAGAGATCGCCGCCCCGCTGGGCAGGGCGGTGCGCGCGGCCGTCTACGACGGCGACACGCCGTTCGAGGAGCGCGAGTGGGTGCGCCAGTACGCGACCTACGTACTCACCAACCCCGACATGCTCCATCTGGGTGTCCTGCCGGGCCATTCCCGGTGGTCCTCCTTCCTCCGGCGGCTCCGCTACGTCGTGATCGACGAGTGCCACACCTACCGGGGCGTCTTCGGCTCGCACGTCGCCCAGGTCATACGCAGGCTGCGGCGTGTCTGCGCCCGCTACGGCGCCGATCCCGTCTTCCTGCTCGCCTCCGCGACCGCCGCCGACCCCGGCGCCACCGCGACCCGGCTGACGGGCGTGCCCGTCGCCGAGGTCACCGAGGACGCCTCACCGCGCGGCGAGGTCGCCTTCGCCCTGTGGGAGCCCCCACTCACCGAGCTCAGCGGGGAGCACGGCGCCCCGGTGCGCCGCACGGCGACCGCCGAGGCCGCCGACCTGCTGACGGACCTCGTGCTCGACGGCACCCGCACGGTGGCCTTCGTGCGCTCCCGGCGGGCGGCCGAGCTGATCTCCGTCATCGCCCAGGAACGCCTCGCCGAGATCGACCGCCGGCTGACCCGCCGGGTCGCCGCGTACCGGGGCGGCTACCTGCCCCAGGAGCGCCGGGCCATCGAACGCGACCTGCACACCGGGCGGCTCCTCGGACTGGCCTCCACCACGGCCCTGGAGCTGGGTGTGGACGTCTCCGGGCTCGACGCCGTGCTCCTGGCCGGGTATCCGGGCACGAGGGCCTCCCTGTGGCAGCAGGCGGGCCGCGCGGGGCGTTCGGGTCAGGGGGCGCTGGCGGTGCTGATCGCCCGGGACGACCCGCTGGACACCTACCTCGTGCACCATCCGGACGCCCTGTTCCGCCGCCCGGTCGAGTCGACCGTGCTGGACCCCGACAACCCGTACGTCCTCGCCCCCCACCTGTGCGCCGCCGCGGCCGAGCTGCCGCTGGGCGATGAGGACATGGAGCTCTTCGGGCCGGAGACCGCCGGGCTGCTGCCCCAGCTGGAACGCCGCGGCCTGCTGCGGCGCCGCTCCGGCGGCTGGTACTGGACGCGGCGGGAGCGGGCCGCCGACCTCACCGACATCCGCGGCGAGGGCGGCAAGCCCGTCCAGGTCGTCGAGGCCGGTACCGGGCGCCTGCTCGGCACCGTGGACGCGGGCGCCGCGCACACCACCGTCCACGAGGGCGCCGTCCACCTGCACCAGGGCCGCACCTATCTCGTCCGGCACCTGGACCTGGAGGACTCGGTCGCGCTGGTGGAGCAGGCCGATCCGCCGTATTCGACGATGGCCCGCGACACCACGGCGATCTCGGTGCTCGACGAGGACCTGGTGGAGGAGTGGGGCGAGACCCGCCTCCACTTCGGCTCCGTCGAGGTCACGCACCAGGTCGTCTCCTTCCTCCGCCGCCGGCTGATCACCAACGAGGTGATGGGCGAGACCAAGCTGGACCTGCCGCCCCGCACCCTGCGTACGCGCGCCGTGTGGTGGACGGTCACCGACGATCAGCTCGACGCCGCGCACATCCATCCCGAGGAGCTGCCGGGCGCCCTCCACGCCGCCGAGCACGCCTCCATCGGCCTCCTCCCGCTCTTCGCCACCTGCGACCGCTGGGACATCGGCGGGGTCTCCGTGCCGCTCCACCAGGACACCGGCCTGCCGACCGTCTTCGTGTACGACGGCCATCCCGGTGGCGCGGGCTTCGCGGAGCGGGCCTTCCGCACCGCCCGCAGCTGGCTCACCGCCACCCGCGAGGCGATCGCCTCCTGCGAGTGCGAGTTCGGCTGCCCCTCCTGCGTGCAGTCGCCCAAGTGCGGCAACGGCAACGATCCGCTGGACAAGCAGGCCGCGGTACGTCTGCTCGACGTGCTCCTCGCGACGGAGGGCCCGTCGGAGCCCGGCGCCGCGGTACCCGAACCCGCCCCGGACGCGGAGTCCTGAGGCCCGGCCCGGGAGCGGACCCGGGCGGGCCCCACCGCGGCCGTGACGTCGGCGATCTCACCGCTGATCACGCAGCGCACCAGCCGGGCGTGCTGGGCGGCGGCCACGCGTCCGGCCACGGCGCAGGCCTCGGCACGGCCCCGCAGGGCGTGGTCGGCGGCGGCGAGCGCCGCGAGGTCCGCGGCGGCCCCCGCACGGTGCCGTGCCGCGACGGCGGCGCCGAACGTCAGCACGGCGCAGGCGGCCAGTGCCAGCAGCGCTCCCAGGAGGGCCGTCCAGACGGTCGTGGAACCCCGGTCGCGTCCCCGCCGGCTCACGGCCCCTCCTCCGTCGCCTCCACGGCGGCGACCGCCTCGCCGTGGAGCGTGAGGGACAGGGACCGGGCCTCGACCGTGACCCGCACCAGGTCGCCGCCCCTATGGACCGAGACGGCGGCCCCGGCGGGAGCCGCCGAGCGGGCCGCCCGCAGCACCGCGCCGTCGGGCTCCTCGCGGGCCGCCGCGCGGGCTCCGGCCCGCGCGGCGTCGACGCAGCGGATCTGCGCGGCCGCCGCGGCCAGCCCCCACAGCAGCAGTGCCGTGAGGAACACCAGCGACGGGACGACCACCGCGGCCTCAGCCGTGACGTAGCCGGCATCGCGGCGGCGCTCAGAACGCCACATCGAGGGCCCGCTTGATGAGCCCGCTGAGCGCGGAGCTGACCGCGCCCGAGGTGACCACCTTGTAGAGCACGGCCGCGAAACCGCAGGCCGCCAGGGTGCCCACGGCGTACTCGGCCGTGGTCATCCCGCGCTCGCCGGTACGGCACCGGCGGCGCAGCTTCCTCAGACAACGCATGACTCGCATGGGATCCCCCTTCAGATCGTCGTGCCGGCGAGGATCGCCCCCGCCAGCCCCATCACCACCGGCGCGACCCCCACGAGGAGGAACGCCGGCAGGAAGCACAGCCCCAGCGGGGCGGTGATCAGCACTCCGGCGCGGCGTGCGCGCGCCGCCCCGAAACGGGCGTGCTCGGCGCGGCACCCGGCGGCGAGGCGCGCGATCTCCTCGACCGGCGGCACTCCCGTCGTGGTGGCGCGCTCCATGCACCGGGCGAGTTCGCGGCAGCCCAGCCGGTCCAGCCGGCCCCAGCACTGCGCGGGGTCGCCGCCCAGGCGGAGTTCGGCGGCGGCACGGGTGAGCGCCTCCCCGAGCGGCCCTCCGAGGGACGGCCCGACCGCCTCCGCGGCCTCGCGGGGCCCCGCCCCTGCAGCGACGCAGGCGGCCATCAGATCGGCCGCCAGCGGCAGCTGGCGCGCGGCCCGGGCCTGATCCGCGTGTCCCACGGGCCGCGGCCGCCGCTGCCGGCGGCGTATCGCCCACGCGGCGCCCAGCCCCGCCGCCGCGCCGGGAACTCCGCCGATCAGCGCGAACGTACCCAGGCCGACCCCGGCGACCGGCGCCCACTCCCGGGCAAAGACCGCACCGGGCCACCTGCGGCGCTGCCGGGCCAGGGAAATGGTCCCCATCAGCAGCCGGAGCCTGCGGCGCGCTGCGCGTTCCCTCCTCGCGGCGGTCAGGGCGCCCGCAACGCACAGGGTGGCGGCCACGGACGCCACAACGATCCCCAGCCTGTGGACGACGTCGCCGCTCATGACCCGCCCTCCGCAGCCTGGACGATGCGCGCGGTCCAGGCCAGCCCCGCCCACTCCAGGAGCCCTCCGGCGGCCAGAGCGCCGAGCCCGGCGGGTGTGCGCAGCAGGGTGCCCAGTGGATCGGCGCCCAGCCCGGTGCCCAGGACCAGCCCGAAGACGGGCAGCAGGGCCAGCAGCGCCACAGTGGAGCGGGGTGCCGCCAGCTGGGCCCTCAGGTCCTCCCGCTGGTCGCGTTCGGCACGCAGGGCGCCCGCGATCCGGTCCAGGCCGTCCGCGAGCCCCGCGCCGCCGTCCACGGCGACCTGCCAGCACGCCGCGACACCGCTGAGCCCCTCGGCGCCCTCCAGCAGGGCGGCCGTCCGCAGCGCCGCCGGTACGTCACCGCCGAAACGGGCGGCGGCCAGCAGGGGCAGAGCGGCTTCCGACAGGCCGGGGTGCTCCGGCCAGCCCTCGCGGCCCAGCGCACCGGCCAGCGCCGCGGGCGGGGCCAGCCCGGCCCGCAGATCTCCGGCGACCGCCGCGCACAGCGCGCCCACCGCCGCAGCCCGCCGTTCCGCCTCGGCGCGCCGCTCCCGCCCGCGCAGCCACCGCCCGGCGAGCGGCACCGCGGCCGCCCCGAGCAGGACCGGCAGCACCGATCCGGCGACCAGCCCCACGACCGACCCACCCGGCAGGAGCAGCACCTCACGGCCGAGGTGCCAGCCGAACCGCACCCGGAACGGCTCCAGGAGCCCGTTCAGGCGGTTCTCGAGGCCACCGGGCACCCGGAGCCCCCAGGACGCCCCACGGGCCTCAGAGGCCCCTGCGAGCAACGCCCTTGCCCTGCGCAGGACTTCGCCCCGTGCGCACATCGCCCACGCGGCGGCGCCCGCGCACAGGGCGGTGAGGAACACCACGGCGCTCATGGCCGCCCCCTCTCGCAGAGCGCGGTCAACCGGCCCCATCCCGGGCCGCGTTCGCCGCCGCACAGAGCCGGGACGGTGCCGACGATCCCGTCCGGACCGCGCTCCAGAACGTGGATCTCGGCGACCCGGCGCCTGCCCGAGCGGTCCCGCACCAGATGCACCACCACCGACAGGGCGGCCGCCAACTGGCTGTGCAACGCGGCCCGGTCCAGGCCCGCCACGGCGCCCAGCGCCTCCAGCCGGGCGGGCACATCACCCGCGGCGTTGGCGTGGACCGTCCCGCAGCCGCCTTCGTGGCCGGTGTTGAGGGCGCCCAGCAGATCCAGGACCTCAGGGCCGCGCACCTCGCCGACCACCAGCCGGTCCGGCCGCATGCGCAGCGCCTGCCGTACGAGGTCCCGCAGGGTGACCAGTCCGGCGCCCTCCTGGTTGGCGGGCCGGGTCTCCAGCCGTACGACGTGCGGATGCCGGGGCCGGAGCTCGGCGGAGTCCTCGGCGAGGACGATGCGCTCGCCCGGCGGGACGAGTCCGAGCAGACAACTGAGCAGCGTGGTCTTGCCCGAGCCGGTGCCGCCGGAGACCAGGTACGACAGGCGGGCGTCCAGCACCGCGCGCAGGAGGGCGGCCGTACCGCCGTCCATGCTGCCGGCGGCCACCAGTTCCTCCAGGGTGAAGGCCCGGGTGCGGACGACCCGCAGGGACAGGCACGGGGCGCCGACCACCACCGGTGGCAGCACCGCGTGCAGCCGGGTGCCGTCCGGCAGCCGGGCGTCCACCCAGGGCCGGGCGTCGTCCAGCCGCCGCCCGGCGGCGGAGGCGAGCCGCTGGGCGAGCCGGCGCACGGCCGCCGCGTCCGCGAACCGCACCTGAGTGCGCTCCAGCCCGGCGCCCCGGTCGGCCCACACCTCGTCCGGCCCGTTCACCAGCACATCGGTGACGTCCGGTTCGGCGAGCAGCCCCTCCAGGGGTCCGGCACCGACCATCTCCGAGCGCAGGGCGGCCACCACGTCGAGCACTTCGGTGTCGCCCAGCAGCCGGCCCTGCGCCCGCAGCGCGGCGGCCACACCGGCCGGGGTGGGCTCGTCACCGGAGGCGGCCAGTCGCAGCCTCACCGCGTCGAGCAGGGCGGGCGTCATCACGTCGGCGCTCATGCGGCCACGCTCCCGTCGCCGGGCAGTGCCGCCGTCAGGAAGGCCGAGCAGAACCCGGACAGCGGGCCCCGGCCGCTGCCGCCCGGTGCCTCCCCGCCGTCCAGGGCGGCGGGCAGGCCGGGCTCCGGCGGCAGCTCGCCGGCGAGCGGGAGCCCGACCAGCTCGGCGAGCGTCTCGTCGGTGAGCCCCGAGCCGAAGGGGCCGCGGGCGACGACCCGCAGGTCCCGCAGCACCATGGCCATCCGGGAGGCGACCCGGCCGGCGGCCGCCACCGCGCGCAGCTCCGCCGGGACGACCAGCAGGCCGACGTCGATCTGGGCGAGCGCCTCGGCCACGGCCTCGTCCATCCGGCGCGGCAGGTCGACGACGACCACACCGCCGCGCCGCCGGGCGGCGCCCATCACCGACCGCATGGCCTGCGGGGGGATGACGACGGTGTCCCCGCGGTCCCAGCTGAGCACGCTCAGGGCGTGCGTGCGGGGCAGCGACTCCTCCAGCGCCCCGCTGTTGACCCGGCCCCGGGACTCGGCGAGGTCCGGCCAGCGCAGGCCGCCCACCCGTTCGGCCCCGAGCAGAACGTCCAGCCCGCCGCCGAGCGGATCGGCGTCGACGAGCAGCGTGCGGCGCCCGGAGCGGGCCGCCGTGACCGCCATGGCGCAGGCCAGAGTGCTGGCCCCAGCGCCACCGCGGCCGCCGACGACCCCGATCGTCAGGGCCGGGTCGCCGGCGCCCTCCGCCACGTCGGCGATCCGGTCGACCAGCCAGGTCTCGGCGTCGGGCAGGAAGGCGACGTGCTCGGCTCCGACGTCCACGGCACGTCGCCACACGTCCGGATCGTCCAGGTCCCGGCCGACGAGGAGCACGCCCCGGCGGCGGCGCGCCGTACCCGGCACGCGCCGGGTGTCCGCGGCGCCGACCAGCACCAGCGGCGCGCCCTCCCAGCTGCCCGGCGCCGGCGGGACCCCGAAGGCGACCTCCGGTTCCGCGCCCGCCGCGGCGCACAGTCGCAGCAGGTCGTCCAGGAGGGCGCCGTCCTCGGTGACGATGAGCGGGCCGCAGCCGGGGTCGTCCTTTCCGCGCGGCCGTGCCGACGCTCGCCCGGACGCCCGCCCGTCACAGGTTCCTTTTGTTTCACCGTTGAATGATTCGGCCACCACGACATCCCCCTCGCTCGTTCCGGCGGGTCCCGCCGGTATCCGGCCCGTGCACCGGACACATCTCCGGCGCGGCATTTGCCGCCAGAGTCGCGCGAGTCGCCGAAAGTTGATGATCTTGGTGGTAATCCGTGGATAACCTGGCCGTTGTGGATATCTCCACCACCCGCGCGAGTGGCTTCCGGCGGGCAGCGCAACGAATGCGATCCGTCACTCACCGTAGCGACGCAGGGAAAAGGATCGGCCCCCCGCGGAGACCGCGGGGGGCCGATCACACGCCGGGCGCGTTCCGACACATGGCCTGAATATGCCCCCGGACATGCGACGACCCCCGCCGGGGGGGAGAGCGGGGGTCGTCCCCACGGTCCGACTCGGGGGGGGAGGAGCCAGACCGGGTTAGCACGGTCGCGAACGATCCGTGACTTCCATGGTGTACCCGAAGGCCTTCTCTGGCAAACCCACGCGCAGGAGCTTACGCCGAATGGTGGGTCCCTATGCTCGTCCTCGTGGAAAACCACCTGCCGCCGCGCACCGCCGCGTTCTTCGATCTCGACAAGACGGTGATCGCCAAGTCGAGCACCTTGGCGTTCAGCAGGCCGTTCTACCAAGGCGGCCTCATCAACCGCCGCGCCGTGCTGCGAACCGCGTACGCCCAGTTCGTCTATCTGCTCGGCGGCGCGGACCACGACCAGATGGAGGGGATGCGAAAGTACCTCTCCGACATGTGCCGTGGCTGGAACGTGCAGCAGGTGCGGGAGATCGTGGCCGAGACCCTCCACGACCTCATCGACCCCATCATCTACGACGAGGCCGCCTCCCTCATCGAGGAGCACCACCTGGCCGGCCGCGACGTCGTCATCGTCAGCGCCTCGGGCGCGGAGGTCGTCGAGCCCATCGGCGAGATGCTCGGCGCGGACCACGTCATCGCCACCCGGATGGCGGTGGAGGACGGCTGCTACACCGGCCGGATCGAGCACTACGTCTACGGACCGGCCAAGGCACGCGCCATCACCGAACTCGCCGCGATCGAGGGCTACGACCTCAAGCGCTCCTTCGCCTACAGCGACTCGGTGACCGACGTCCCGATGCTCGAGTCGGTCGGCCACCCGTACGCGGTCAATCCCGACCGCGGGCTGCGCCGGGAGGCGGCGTCACGCGAATGGCCGATGCTCACCTTCAGCCGCCCCGTCAGGCTGCACCAGCGGGTGCCCGCGCTGACGATGCCCTCGGGGCCGGTGCTGGCGCTGGCCGCGGTCGGCGCGGCCGCCGCCACGGCGGGACTCGTCTGGTACGCGGCCAGGCGGCGCAGGCCCGCACTGTCCTGATGGGGGCAGAATCGCCCCCTTCGAACAGATCGTGCTGATCAGACCCCGTATGCAAAGAACTGCGGCGAGGGGTTCCGGTTATCCCGAAGGCGCGGTACAAAGGTTCTACGGCCCGCGAGACCACGGACTTCCGCGAGGAACCCCGTCGAATCAGGCCCCACGGACCGAGCATGACAGCTGGGCACCCACGCGACGCGGACCCGCTGACCGGGCCGGCCGCACCAGGTGACGGGCAAAGCTCCCGACCTGATGGGCAGATATCGTGCACGCTTGGTAACCCGACCGTCGTGCCAGCGGCGGCACCCTCGCGGTGCCGCCGCAGCCCTGTGCGGGGATGGCCGAACGCGGCAGGGCCCGCGACGCGGCTCCCCGAGGCCCCGCCTACGCGGCGCCGCGCTGCAGGGCCTCGCAGACCGCCACGCTCTCCCGTACGCCCAGGCCCACGGCCTGCCCGCAGTGCGAGATCCAGGCCGCCATTCCCTCGGGCGTGCCGGAGGCGTAGCCCCGGAGCGCCTTCAGATGGTCCGCGCGGCCGAGTTCGGCGTGCCCGACCTCCGCCGGGCAGATGGACTTGGGATCCAGACCGCTCCCGACGAGGACGACGCGCTGCGCGGCCCGCGCCACGAGGCCGTTGTACGAGCCGAACGGCCGCAGGCACAGCAACTCGCCGTGCACGACCGCGGCAACGACCAGCGCCGGCGCCTCACTGCCCGCCAGCAGCAGGTCGGCGAGCCCGTCGAGGCGCGCGACGACCTCCGCGGCTTCGGGCAGCGGGAATTCGGCGACGTCCAGGAGCGGCTCCTCGACCTTCTCGCCCGCCTGCCGGGGGCGGCCGACCGTCTCGTCCGGCGAGGTGCCGCCGGCCGCGACAAGGTGCAGCCGGGCCAGCGCCTGCAGCGGCGACTGCCGCCAGACGGAGAGCAACTGCCCGGCCTCGGCGGTGAGCCGCAGCGCGGCGCCCACCGCGCGCGACTCGTCGTCGGAGGAGAAGTCGCTGCGCCTGCGCACCTCTTCCAGCGCCCAGTCGGCGCCGGAGAGCGCCGCGGAACCGCGGGCGCCGCGCAGCGCCGCCTCCGAGGACACCTCGTTGGAGCGGCGCCGCATCACCCGGTGCCCGTAGACCTGGTCCACGGCCTTCCGTACGGAGTCCACCGACTCGGCGACACCGGGGAGCGAACCGAGGACGGCGAGCGGATCAGCTGTCGTACCCATACGCACGACCCTACGCACCCCCGGCGCCGCCCCGGTGGGCGAGTGGGCATCGTCACGCGGACCGCGGGCGCCCGTGCCGCGCCGGGCGGATCACGGAAAGGCGCCCGGGGGCGGCCCGGAAGACGCGCGAAAGAGGCACGGAGGGAGCACGGAAGGAGCACCGAAGCAGCACGGAAGCGGCAGGTAAGGACGCCGGATGCCCACCGACGGGTGAACTCCCGCGGCGCGGGCCCCGGCAGGAGGACCCTGTCACTACGCTTAACGAACATGAAGATCGCTTTCGTCGGAAAGGGTGGCAGCGGCAAGACCACGCTGTCCTCCCTCTTCATCCGCCACCTGGCAGCCGCCCACGTCCCCGTCGTCGCCGTCGACGCCGACATCAACCAGCACCTCGGCCCGGCGCTCGGCCTCGACGAGGAGGCCGCCGCCGCCCTTCCGGCGATGGGCGCCCACCTCCCGGAGATCAAGGAGTACCTGCGCGGCGCCAACCCGCGGATCGCGTCCGCGGAGACGATGATCAAGACCACCCCGCCCGGTGAGGGCTCCCGCCTGCTGCGGGTCACCGAGGACAACCCGGTCTACGCCGCCTGCGCCCGGCCCCTCGCACTCGACGACGGCGAGGCGCGGCTGATGGTCACCGGCCCCTTCAGCGAGTCGGACCTGGGGGTGGCCTGCTACCACTCGAAGGTCGGGGCGGTGGAGCTGTTCCTCAACCATCTGGTCGACGGCCGCGAGGAGTACGTCGTCGTCGACATGACGGCCGGCAGCGACTCCTTCGCCTCCGGCATGTTCACCCGCTTCGACATGACCTTCCTGGTCGCCGAGCCGACCCGCAAGGGAGTCGCGGTGTACCGCCAGTACAAGGAGTACGCCCGGGACTTCGGGGTCGCCCTGCACGTCGTCGGCAACAAGGTGCAGGGTCCGGACGACGTGGACTTCCTGCGCTCGCACGTGGGCGACGACCTGCTGGTCACCGTCGGGCACTCGGACTGGGTCCGCGCCATGGAGAAGGGCCGCCCGCCGCGCTTCGGGGAACTGGAGGAGCCCAACCGCGCCGCGCTGCGCGCCATGCGCGACGCCGCGGACTCCTCGTACGAGCGGCGGGACTGGGGGCGCTACACCCGCCAGATGGTCCACTTCCACCTCAAGAACGCGGAGAGCTGGGGCAACGCACGGACCGGCGCGGACCTCGCCTCGCAGGTCGATCCCGGCTTCGTCCTGGGCGAACGGTTCACCCTCACCGGGTAATCGTTCGCCCGTTCGGGCGAATCCCCATCCATGGGCCCTTTATCTGCATTACTCTCCATTTACTGACTCTTGAGAGTAATCAAACAATCACAGTCCGTTACTTTCAAGGCCGAGAGCACCCGCCGCAACAGCCGTGACCACGACCGCGTACGCGCACCAGCCGAACGCAGCCGCGCCGCCCCGGAGGAGACGGGAACATGCACGCCACGCCAGAACCTCAGACGCAGCAGTCGCAGACGCCACCGCAGGATCTGCCACCACCGCCCCGCCCCGACGAAGGGTCCGCCGCCGTCTGGCGGCACGACCTGTCGGCCTCGATCACCGTCTTCCTGATCGCCGTCCCACTCTCGCTGGGCATCGCCCTGGCCACCGGCGCACCGCTGCAGTCGGGGCTGATCGCCGCCGCCGTCGGCGGCATCGTCGTGGGGCTGATGGGCGGTGCGCCGCTCCAGGTCAGCGGCGCCGCCACCAGCCTGGTGGTGGTCACCGCCGAGCTCGTCCACCGCTACGGCTGGCGCACCACGTGCGCCATCACCGTGCTGGCCGGTCTCGCCCAACTCGCCCTGGGCACCCTGAGGGTGGCCAGGGCCGCGCTCGCCGTCAGCCCGGCGATCGTGCACGGCATGCTCGCGGGCATCGGGGCCGCCATCGCGCTCGCCCAGCTCCATGTCGTCCTCGGCGCGAACCCCGACAGCTCGGCGCTCACCAATCTGGCCGCCCTGCCGCAGCAGTTGTCGTCCCCGCACCCGGGCGCACTGCTGCTCGCGGCCGTGACGGTGACCGTGCTGGTCGGCTGGCCACGCCTTCCGGGGCGGGCCGGCAGGGCCCTGCGCGCGGTCCCGGCGCCGCTCGCCGCCATCGCGGCGGCGACCGCCGTCGGCGTTCCCATCGTGGTGCCGCGGGTCGACCTGCCCGCCTGGCACGCGGTGGCACTCCCCGGGCTGCCGCACGGGCCGGTGCTCGGCATCGCCGCCGCCGTCCTGACCGTCACCCTCGTCGCGAGCATGGAGTCGCTGCTGTCCGCGGTGGCGATCGACAAGCTGCGCTCCGAACGCGGCGCGCCCGGGGACGCCGTGCCCGCCCGCCTGAACCGCGAGCTGCTCGGGCAGGGCACGTCCAACGTGCTCTCGGGCCTGCTCGGCGGGCTGCCGGTGGCCGGCGGCGCGATCCGCGGCTCGGCGAACGTGGCGGCGGGCGCGCGGACGCGCCGGGCCACCACGCTGCACGGGGTGTGGGTGCTGCTGTGCGCCGGGCTGCTGGCGGGGCTGCTGGAGCACATCCCGCTCGCCGCCCTCGCCGCCCTGGTCATGGTGGTCGGGATGAAGATGGTGAGCTTCGCGCACATCAAGCACGTGCAGCGGCACCGGGAGTTCCCGGTCTACGCGGCGACGCTCGGCGCGGTGCTGCTGCTCGGCGTGCTGGAGGGGGTGATGACCGGCATCGCGGTGGCCGTCTTCCTGTCGCTGCGCAGGCTCACCCACACCCGGATCACGGTGACGGAGGAGGACGGCGTCCACCAGGTTCACGTACGCGGGCAGTTGACCTTCCTCGCGGTGCCCCGGCTGACCCGCGCGCTGGCGGAGGTGCCGGACGAGGCCAGCGCCGTGATCACCCTGGACGGCTCCTTCATGGACCACGCGGCGTACGAGTCGCTGCAGCACTGGTGCAACGGCCACCGGGCGCGCGGCGGGTGGGCGACGCTCACGGGACGGTCGGGCACACCGATCACCGTCCCGTCCAGCACGCACGCCTGCCGCCCCTGGACGCCGTGGCGCAACCACCACTGCACCAAGCCGGGCAGCCAGGCGGGGGCGGCCGGGCAACTGGTGGGCGGGCTCAGCGCCTTCCAGCGCAACACGGCGCCCCTGGTCAGGGACGAGCTGGCGCGGCTCGCCCGCGAGGGGCAGCGGCCCACCCAGCTCTTCCTCACCTGCGCCGACTCCCGCCTGGTCACCAGCATGATCACCTCCAGCGGGCCGGGTGACCTGTTCACGGTGCGGAACGTGGGCAATCTGATGCCGCCGCCCGGTGCCGACGCCTCCTGCGATTCGGTGGGCGCCGCCATCGAGTACGCGGTGGAGGTACTGAAGGTCGGCAGCATCACGGTGTGCGGGCACTCCGGGTGCGGTGCCATGCAGGCGCTGCTGAGCGGGGCGGGCCACGAGCCTGGGGCGCAGACCCCGCTGGCCCGCTGGCTGCGCCACGGCCGCCCGAGCCTCGCCCGGCTGGAGCGGATCGGCCGACCTGGACCCGGCGAGGTCGCCCTCGCCGACCGCCCGGTGGCCGACGACCTCGAGCGGCTCTGCCTCGTCAACGTGGTGCAGCAGCTGGAACACCTGATGGCCCACGCCTGCGTCGCCCGCAGGGTGGCCGAGGGGTCGCTGCAGCTGCACGGCATGTACTTCCACGTCGCCGAGGCCCAGGCCTACGTCCTCGACGCCCAGAGCGGCACATTCGCCGCGGTGCGGCCGGAAGTCCTCGACACGGTCTGACCCGGGCCGCCCGCACCGGGTGGCCCACCCGTCCCGGCCCGCCGCGCACCCGCCGGCGGGCCGGAGCCGTGTGCGGGCGCTTCGCCATGACAGGTCTAAACCAATTTTCGTCGCGAACCCTTGTCATTCCGCCCCTCGTGCTGGTGAGCTATGGCATGGGACACAAGAGGACACCCTGCGAAGGAGCACGGCGTGAGCAACGAGAGCCTGGCCAACCTTTTGAAGGAGGAGCGCCGGTTCGCTCCGCCCGCCGAGCTGGCGGCCGGTGCCAATGTGACCGCGGAGGCCTACCAGCAGGCCGGTGACGACCGACTGGGCTTCTGGGCGGCACAGGCCCGCCGGCTGACCTGGGCGAAGGAGCCGACCGAGACCCTGGACTGGTCCAACCCGCCGTTCGCGAAGTGGTTCGCCGACGGCGCCCTGAACGTCGCCTACAACTGCGTCGACCGCCACGTCGAGGCCGGCAACGGCGACCGCGTGGCGATCCACTTCGAGGGCGAGCCCGGTGACGGCCGGGCCATCACCTACGCCGAACTCAAGGACGAGGTGAGCCGTGCCGCGAACGCCCTGACCGCGCTGGGCGTGACGGCCGGCGACCGGGTCGCGATCTACATGCCCATGATCCCCGAGACCGCCGTGGCGATGCTGGCCTGCGCCCGCGTCGGCGCCGCGCACTCGGTGGTCTTCGGCGGCTTCTCCGCCGACGCGCTGGCCGCCCGTATCGACGATGCCGACGCCAAGCTCGTCATCACCGCCGACGGCGGCTACCGCCGCGGCAAGCCCTCCGCCCTGAAGCCCGCCGTGGACGACGCGGTCGCCCGCTCCGCCGGCGTGGAGAAGGTGCTGGTCGTCCGGCGCACCGGCCAGGAGGTCGCGTGGACCGAGGGCCGCGACGTGTGGTGGCACGAACTCGTCGATGGCCAGTCCGCCGAGCACACCCCGGAGGCCTTCGAGGCCGAGCACCCGCTCTTCATCCTCTACACCTCCGGCACCACCGGTAAGCCCAAGGGCATCCTGCACACCTCGGGCGGCTACCTGACGCAGGCCGCCTACACCCACAACGCCGTCTTCGACCTGAAGCCGGAGACCGACGTCTACTGGTGCACCGCCGACGTCGGCTGGGTCACGGGCCACTCGTACATCGTCTACGGCCCGCTCGCCAACGGCGCCACCCAGGTGATGTACGAGGGCACCCCGGACACCCCGCACCAGGGCCGCTTCTGGGAGATCGTCCAGAAGTACGGGGTCACGATCCTCTACACCGCCCCCACGGCGATCCGCACCTTCATGAAGTGGGGCGACGACATCCCCGCCAAGTTCGACCTGTCCTCGCTGCGCGTCCTGGGCAGCGTCGGCGAGCCGATCAACCCCGAGGCGTGGATCTGGTACCGCGAGCACATCGGCGGCGGCCGCTGCCCGATCGTGGACACCTGGTGGCAGACCGAGACCGGCGCCATGATGATCTCCCCGCTTCCCGGCGTGACCGAGACCAAGCCCGGCTCCGCGCAGCGTCCGCTGCCCGGCATCAGCGCCACCGTCGTGGACGACGACGCCAACGAGGTGCCCAACGGCTCCGGCGGCTACCTCGTCCTCACCGAGCCGTGGCCGTCGATGCTCCGCACCATCTGGGGCGACGACCAGCGATACCTGGACACCTACTGGTCCCGCTTCGAGGGGCGCTACTTCGCGGGCGACGGCGCCAAGAAGGACGAGGACGGCGACATCTGGCTGCTGGGCCGGGTGGACGACGTCATGCTCGTCTCGGGCCACAACATCTCCACCACCGAGGTCGAGTCGGCCCTCGTCTCGCACCCGAAGGTCGCCGAGGCGGCCGTGGTCGGCGCCGCCGACGCCACCACCGGACAGGCCATCGTCGCCTTCGTCATCCTGCGCGGCACCGCCGCGTCCGAGGACGGCGAGGAACTGATCGCCGCGCTGCGCGACCACGTCGCCAAGACGCTCGGCCCGATCGCCAAGCCGAAGCGGATCCTCACGGTGGCGGAGCTGCCGAAGACCCGCTCCGGCAAGATCATGCGGCGTCTGCTGCGCGACGTCGCGGAGAACCGGGAGCTGGGGGACGTCACCACCCTGACGGACTCCTCGGTCATGGACCTCATCCAGTCGAAGCTGCCGAGCGCCGGCGGCGAGGACTGACCCGTCCCCGTCACCGCACCGAAGAGGCCCCTCCGGGGGCCTCTTCGCCTTTTCCGGCGGTGTCGGGGCGCTCCTGCGACGCCCGGCGATCGTCCGTAATGTGAGGAACGCCGGAGGCTCCGGCGCCGACCCGGTAGGCTGCTGAACGCGTAAGGAACGCGACAGTGATTCGGGGCGTGCCGGGAAGTCTGGTCGGCAAGGTGACCAGCCATGCCGAGCCCGACCGGAGGTCCACCCCCCGTGACCGCGACCAACCGCCGCCGTTCCGTCTTCCTGGGCCGGATGTCCCTCCCCGAGCGGAACTACGTCGCCGACGCGCTGCGGACGGAGACCGTGGGCGGCGTGATCCTGCTGGTGGCCGCCGTCGTCGCGCTGATCTGGGCGAACAGCCCGCTCAGCGCCTCGTACCGGTCCACCGTCGCCTTCACCTTCGGTCCCGGTTCGCTCCATCTGGACCTGTCGGTGGGCCACTGGGCCGCCGACGGGCTGCTGACGGTCTTCTTCTTCGTGGCCGGCATCGAGCTCAAGCGGGAACTGGTCGCGGGCGAACTGCGCCGCCCCTCGGCGGCGGCGCTGCCCGTCATCGCCGCCGTGTGCGGCATGGCGGTGCCCGCGCTCGTGTACGCGGTGGTCAACGCCGCCGGCGGCGGTTCCCTGCAGGGCTGGGCGGTGCCGACGGCGACCGACATCGCGTTCGCCCTGGCGGTGCTGGCCGTGCTCGGCACCTCGCTGCCGTCCGCGCTGCGCGCGTTCCTGCTGACCCTGGCGGTCGTGGACGACCTCTTCGCGATCCTGATCATCGCGGTCTTCTTCACCTCGGGCATCGACCTCGTGGCGCTGGCCCTGGCCCTCGCCGGGCTCGTGCTGTTCTGGCTGCTGCTCCGCAGGGAGGTGCACGGGTGGTACGTGTACGTACCACTCGCGCTGGTCAACTGGGCGCTGATGCACGCCAGCGGGGTGCACGCCACGATCGCGGGCGTCGCCATGGGCCTGATGCTGCGCTGCCACCGGCGCGAGGGCGAGGAGCGGTCCCCCGGAGAGCGGATCGAGCACCTCGTACGGCCGCTGTCGGCCGGACTGGCCGTACCGCTCTTCGCCCTGTTCTCCGCGGGGGTGCCGATCGCCGGCGGCGCGCTCGCCGAGGTGTTCGGCCGTCCCGAGACGCTGGGCGTGGTGCTGGGGCTGGTCGTCGGCAAGGCGGTCGGGGTGTTCGGCGGCACCTGGCTGGCGGCGCGCTTCACCCGCGCGGAGCTCAACCCCGACCTGGCCTGGGCCGACGTCCTTGCCGTCGCCACGCTCGCGGGGATCGGCTTCACGGTCTCCCTGCTCATCGGCGAGTTGGCCTTCGAGGGCGACCAGATGCTGACCGAGGAGGTCAAGGCGGCCGTCCTGATCGGCTCGTTGATCTCCGCGGTGCTCGCCGCGGTACTGCTCAAGCTCCGCAACGACAAGTACCGCCGCTTGTGCGAGGACGAGGAGCGCGACGAGGACCGCGACGGCGTCCCCGACGTCTATACGTGGGCGGACCCCGAGTTCCACCTGCGCATGGCGGCGATCCACGAGGCCAAGGCGGCCGAGCACCGCAGGCTGGCGGAAGTGGCGCGCTCCGGGGACACCGGCGAGGATGAGTCGGGCATGATCGGGGGGTAACCCGTTTGCCCCGGATGACGACTGACGCACCATGACGACGACGGAGGACCCGATGAGCCGTGCGGACGAGCCCGTGAACGCGGGGGTGACCGTGAGCCCCGACGGAAGCCGCAGCCTCGGTCAGCTCTTCGCCTCGGCGACGGCGGACCTGTCCGAGCTGGTCCACGAGGAGATCGCCCTCGCCAAGGCGGAGCTGAGGCAGGACGTCAAGCGCGCCGGCATGGGCGGTGGCGCGGTGGGCGCGGCCGGCATCCTGGCGCTCTTCTCGCTGCCGGTGCTGAGCTTCGCGGCGGCGTACGGCATCCACAACCTGGGGCTCGGCCTCGCCTGGTCGTTCCTCATCGTCGGCGGGGCCTACCTGGTGCTGGCCGGTCTGCTCGGCCTGATGGCCCGCTCGAAGTTCAAGAAGATCAAGAAGCCGGAGCGCAGCATCGCCTCGGCGAAGGAGACCGCGGCGGTGCTGCAGGGGGTCAAGCCGCACCCGCGGAGCGCCCCCTCCGGCGGGACGGAGACCACGGTGGCGGTCAAGGTGTGACAGGCTCGGGGCATGACGTTCGCTGACGGTTCTCCGGTGGTACACATCGACGGGCCCTGGACCCACCGGGACGTCGCCGCGAACGGCGCCCGCTTCCACATCGCCGAACTCGGTGACGGCCCCCTGGTGCTGCTGCTCCACGGCTTCCCGCAGTTCTGGTGGACCTGGCGGCACCAGCTGACCGCGCTGGCCGACGCGGGCTTCCGCGCCGTCGCGATGGACCTGCGCGGGGTGGGCGGCAGCGACCGCACACCCCGCGGCTACGACCCCGCCAATCTGGCCCTCGACGTCACCGGTGTGATCCGCTCGCTCGGCGAGCCGGACGCCGCCCTGGTCGGGCACGACCTCGGCGGTTACCTGGCCTGGACGGCGGCGGCGATGCGGCCCAAGCTCGTCCGGCGCCTCGCGGTGTGCTCGATGCCGCACCCTCGGCGCTGGCGCGCGGCGATGCTGACGGATCTGCGGCACAGCGCGGCCGGCGGCCACGTGTGGGGTTTCCAGCGCCCGTTCGTCCCTGAGCGGCAGCTGGTCGCGGACGACGCGGCGCTGGTGGGGCGGCTGCTGCGGGACTGGTCGGGGCCCCGGCTGCCGGATGACGAGACGGTGGACGCCTACCGCAGGGCGATGCTCATCCCGTCGACGGCGCACTGCTCGATCGAGCCCTACCGCTGGATGGTGCGGTCGCTGGCCCGGGTGGACGGCTTCCAGTTCAACCGGCGCATGAAGCGTCCGGTGCGGGTGCCCACCCTGCACCTGCACGGTTCGCTCGACCCGGCGATGCGGTCCCGGCACGCCGCGGGCAGCGGGGAGTACGTGGAGGCGCCGTACCGCTGGCGGCTCTTCGACGGGCTGGGGCACTTCCCCCACGAGGAGGATCCGGCCGCGTTCTCGACCGAGCTCGTCAACTGGCTCAAGGACCCGGAGCCGGATCGTTAATCCCGTATGACGATCGGCCAAATGCCGGGCGCATAGGCCAACTGATGGACCGCCAGGCGGTTACCGACCATGGACCCCGGGCAGACAGCTCGGTATGGGCTGGACGCACGACTACCGTGACGTGTCACGCGACCGCCGCGCCAACGGAGCGCGGATCACCACCGGGACGCGGGCCCCGGACCATCGGTCCGGAGGCTCCCGACTCGGCATTCCTCACATCCTCAGGCGCCGCGCCCGCTGGGTGGGCGCCCGGCTGAGGCATACCCGCAGCGACTGACCGCGCGCGGTCCCTCACCGTCCGACCGGCTCCCGGAACGGCCTACAGGGCGCAGCTCTGGGTGTCGACCTGCCGGTTCGCCGTACGCCCGGCCCGGACGTCCTGCTGGACCTCGTCCGCCGTCAGGGCGTAGCCGGTGTCCGCGTCGTCGAGGGACTTGGCGAACACCACGCCGTACACCTTCCCGTCGGGGGTGAGCAGCGGTCCGCCGGAGTTGCCCTGGCGGACCAGCGTGTACAGCGAGTAGACGTCGCGCTCGACGGTGCCCCGGTGGTAGATGTCCGGGCCCGAGGCGGGGATGCGGCCGCGCACCCGCGCGGCACGCACGTCGAAGCCGCCGTTCTCCGGGAAGCCGGCGACGATGGCGTCGTCCCGTGACCGGGCGTCGGTGGTGCTGAACGACAACGCGGGCGCCTCCAGGGACGGTACGTCGATGACCGCGATGTCGCGCCGCCAGTCGTAGAGCACGACCTTGCCGTCGTACACCCGGCCCTCGCCGCCGATCTGCACGGTCGGGTTGTCGACGCCGCCGACGACGTGGGCGTTGGTCATCACCCGGTGCGGCGCGAAGACGAAGCCGGTGCCCTCCAGCACCTTGCCGCAGCTCGGTGCCGTGCCGACGACCTTGACGATGCTGCGTCGCGCGCGGCCGACGACCGCGCTGTCGGCGAGCGCCGGGTCGGGGGCGGGGACGGCGGTGATGGGCTCGTTGCCGAACGGCGAGAAGACCTGGGGCAGTCCGTTCTGCGCGAGCACCGAACTGAAGTCGGCGAACCAGTTGTCGGCCTCGCGCGGCACGATCTGCGCCACCCCCAGCAGCACGCGGGAGGAGCGGACCTCGCGGCCGAGGCTGGGCAGCGTGGTCGTGGTGGCGAGCGCGGAGCCGATGAGCCAGGCGACCAGCAGCATCGCCAGAACGTTCACCAGGGCGCCGCCGACCGCGTCGATCGCCCGCGCGGGAGACCAGCTGATGTGTGTGCGGACCTTGTTGCCGAGGTGCGTGGTGAAGGCCTGGCCCACCGACGCGCACACGATGATCAGGACCACCGCGGCGACGACCGCCACCGTGCCGGGCTGGGAGCTGTCGGTGACCGCGTTCCAGATCGCGGGCAGTACGTAGACCGCGACCAGACCACCGCCGAGGAACCCGACCACCGACATCACGCCGACGACGAATCCCTGGCGGTAGCCCACGATCGCGAACCACACGGCGGCCAACAGCAGCACGATGTCCAGCACATTCACCGGGACACCGTCTCATGGAGGATCAACCCAGCGGGACCGTCTTCGCACGATCCCAGGGTCGTTCCCAGCCCGCGTGGTGCAGGATCCGGTCGATGAGCCCCGCGGTGAAGCCCCACACCAGGGCGCCCTGCACCTGGAACGCGGGCCCCTGGAGGCCGCTGGGATGGGTCACCGTGGCGCGGTTGGCGGGATCGGTGAGTTCCGCCACGGGGACGGTGAACACCCGTGCGGTCTCGGCCGGATCGACCGCCCCCACCGGGGACGGCGTACGCCACCAGCCGAGGACCGGCGTCACGACGAAGTCGCTCACCGGGATGTAGAGCCGCGGGAGCACCCCGAAGACCTGCACCCCCGAGGGGTCGAGGCCGGTCTCCTCCCAGGCCTCGCGCAGCGCGGCCCGCAGCGGGCCCTCGCCCTCCGGGTCGCCGTCCTCGGGGTCGAGGGCACCGCCCGGGAAGGAGGGCTGGCCCGCGTGGGAGCGCAGCGAGGCCGCCCGTTCCATCAGGAGCAGTTCGGGCCCCTCGGCGCCGGCGCCGAGGAGGATGAGGACGGCGGAGGGCCGGCCGCCGCTCGGCGGCGGCAGGAAGCGGCTGAGCTGCTCGGGCCGCACGGCGTCGACCGCGCGGACCACCGGGTCCAGCCAGGACGGCAGCCCCTCGCGGTCGAGCGTGACGTCCTCGATGTCGGGTCGTGCCTGCGTCACTCCGCCTCCAGCGGCGGCGCCGCCTCGCCCGGGAACCCCGGCGGCGGCTTGAGCCGCTGCCCGGGGCCGCCGGCCATCTCGTACTTGAGCAGCTTCTTCGCCTTCTCCGGATCCGTCTCGCCCTCGCCGTACGACGGGCACAGCGGTGCGATCGGGCAGACGCCGCAGGCGGGGCGGCGGGCGTGGCACATCCGGCGGCCGTGGAAGATCAGCCGGTGCGAGACCATCGTCCACTCGCTCTTCGGGAAGATCGCCATGACGTCCTGCTCGATCTTCTCCGGCTCCTTCGCCGTGGTCCAGCCGAAGCGGTGGACCAGCCGCTGGAAGTGGGTGTCCACGGTGAGGCCGGGGACGCCGAAGGCGTTGCCGAGCACCACGTTGGCCGTCTTGCGTCCCACGCCCGGCAGGGTGACCAGATCCTCCAGCCGGCCGGGCACCTCGCCGCCGAAGGTGTCCCGGAGCGCCGCCGACAGGCCGAGCAGCGCCCGCGCCTTGGCGCGGAAGAAGCCGGTGGGGCGGAGGATCTGCTCCAGCTCCTCCGGGTCTGCGGCCGCCAGATCCTCGGGCGTCGGGTACTTGGCGAACAGGGCGGGGGTGGTCTGGTTGACCCTCAGGTCGGTCGTCTGGGCCGAGAGTACCGTGGCGACGAGCAGCTCGAAGGGGTTCTCGAAGTCCAGCTCCGGGTGGGCGTACGGGTACAGCTCGGCGAGCTCGCGGTTGATCCGGCGGGCCCTGCGCACCATCGCGAGCCGCGACTCGGGCTTGCGGGACGCCCGCGCGCGGGCCGTGGAGGTCGCGCTTGGAGCCTGTTCGCTCACAGCGGAATCCGCGGCGGCGGTCACCCTCCTGGCCCCGCCACCCTGCCGTTTCTTCTGCGCACTTGGCGTATCGGACACCCGGCCAGCCTAAGCCTCGCCACCGACAATCGCCCTGGAGAGCCGCGATCCGGCCCCCAAACGGACCCCCGGAACACAATCACACGAGCACATAAGACAGACTTGTGATTGATCGCACTGTTTTTGCTGTCGGGCATGATGGGGACCGACCCAGCGATGTCGACAAGGAGAGAGCTCGTGGACGACGTTCTGCGGCGCGCACCGCTATTCGCGGGGCTCGACGATGAGCAGGCCGCTGAACTGCGCGCCTCCATGACGGAGGCCACGCTCGCGCGTGGCGACTCGCTGTTCCACGAGGGGGAACCCGGGGACCGGCTGTACGTCGTCACCGAGGGCAAGGTGAAGCTGCACCGCACCTCCCCCGACGGGCGCGAGAACATGCTCGCCGTCGTGGGCCCCGGCGAGCTGATCGGCGAGCTGTCGCTCTTCGACCCCGGCCCGCGCACCGCCACCGCCACCGCGCTGACCGAGGTGAAGCTCCTCGGCCTCGGCCACGGCGACCTGCAGCCGTGGCTCAACGTCCGGCCCGAGGTCTCCACCGCCCTGCTGCGCGCCGTCGCCCGGCGCCTGCGGCGCACCAACGACGTCATGTCGGACCTCGTCTTCTCCGACGTCCCGGGCCGCGTCGCCAAGGCGCTGCTGGACCTGTCGCGCCGCTTCGGCGTGCAGTCCGAGGAGGGCATCCACGTCGTCCACGACCTGACGCAGGAGGAACTCGCCCAGCTGGTCGGCGCCTCCCGCGAGACGGTCAACAAGGCCCTCGCCGACTTCGCGGGCCGCGGCTGGCTGCGCCTGGAGGCGCGGGCGGTCATCCTGCTGGACGTCGAACGGCTGGCCAAGCGCTCGCGCTGACGCCCGCACGCGTACGAAGGGGCGCCCACCCGCAGGTGGGCGCCCCTTCGCCGTGCCCGGTGCGCGCGCCGTCAGATCAGCCCGTGCTCCAGCAGGTAGTCCAGCTGGGCCCGCACCGACAGCTCGGCGGCCGGCCACAGGGCGCGATCGACGTCCGCGTACACATGGGCGACGACCTCGGAGGGCGTCGTCAGGCCCTGTTCCACGGCCGTCTCGACCTGGGCGAGGCGGTGGGCGCGGTGCGCGAGGTAGAACTCGACCGCTCCCCGCGCGTCGGCGAGGACCGGACCGTGGCCCGGCAGGACGGTGGTCACGCCGTCGTGCATCGTGAGGGCCTGCAGCCGCCGCAGGGAGTCCAGGTAGTCGCCCAGCCGCCCGTCGGGGTGGGCGACGACGGTGGTGCCGCGGCCGAGGACGGTGTCGCCGGTGAGCACGGCCCGGTCGGCGGGCAGGTGGAACGACAGCGAGTCCGCGGTGTGCCCGGGGGTGGGCACGACGCGCAGCTCCAGGCCGCCCGTGGTGACGACGTCGCCCACGGCCAGGCCCTCGTCGCCCAGCCGCAGCGCCGGGTCCAGGGCGCGCACCGGCGTGCCGGTCAGCTCGGCGAAGCGGCCCGCGCCCTCGGCGTGGTCGGGGTGGCCGTGGGTGAGCAGGGTGAGGGCGATCCTCTTGCCGAGGGAGTGCGCCGTGGAGACCACGGTGTTCAGATGGCCGTCGTCGAGCGGCCCGGGATCGATGACGACGGCGAACTCGGAGTCCGGCTCGGAGACGATCCAGGTGTTCGTGCCGTCCAGCGTCATCGGCGAGGGGTTCGGCGCGAGCACGCACACCGCGCGGGCCGTCGCCCGCCCGCCGACCTCCGCGCGGGGGTTGCCGGGCTGCGGTACCGAGGTCATTCGGCGGCTCCCATCCGCTTGGTGAACTCCTCGTGGCCCGGCCAGGTCAGCACGATCTCGTCGCCCACGAGGTCGGCCCTCGCCAGCACCGGGGTGAGGTCGCGCCCCTTCGCGGCGCCCTCCAGGGCCGCGCCGGCCGAGTCGTACGGCAGCAGCTTCCGCAGCGTCGCGATCGTCGGCGGCAGCATGGTCATCTCGCCGCGGTCGTAGCCGGCCACGGCCTCGGCGGGACGCAGCCACACGGTGCGGTCGGCCTCCCCCGACACGTCGCGGGTGCGCTGGCCGGGCGGGAGCGCGGTCACGAAGAACCACGTGTCGTAGCGGCGCTCCTCGAACTCCGGGGTGATCCAGCGGGCCCACGGGCCGAGCAGGTCGGAGCGGAGCACCAGGGAGCGGCGCGCGAGGAAGTCGGCGAAGGACAACTCCCGCGAGACCAGGGCGCGCCGGTCGGCCTCCCAGTCCTCGCCGGTGGTGTCCGCGACGACGGACTCCTCGTCGGGCCCGGCCAGCAGGACGCCGGACTCCTCGAAGGTCTCGCGCACGGCCGCGCACACGATCGCCTGCGCGGAGGCGGGGTCCAGGCCCTCGCCCAGCCGGGCCGCCCAGGTCCGCGGTGCGGGTCCCGCCCAGGCCACCGGCCGCTCGTCGCGCGGGTCCACCCCGCCGCCGGGATACGCGTACGCGCCCGCGGCGAAGGCCATGGAGGCCCGGCGCCGCAGCATGTGCACCGCGGGGCCGCCGTCGGCGTCCCGCAGCAGCAGGACGGTGGCCGCACGGCGCGGCACGACGGGCTCCAGGGTGCCCGCGGTGAGGGCGCGGATCCGCTCGGGCCAGGTCGGCGGGAACCACTGGCCGTTCGTGGTGGTCATGGGGCGGATGCTATGCGCTTGCGCGGGGATGTTCGATAGGGCCCGGGCCGGGCGGGCCCGGGCACCCCTCCGGTGGCCCGGCGGGGCCGCGCCGGAGGGGTACGGGACGTCAGTCCTCGACCTCGACCTGGATCTCGACCTCGACCGGCGCGTCGAGCGGCAGGACGGCCACGCCGACGGCGCTGCGGGCGTGCACGCCCTTCTCGCCGAGGACCTCGCCGAGCAGCTCGCTCGCGCCGTTGACGACGGCCGGCTGCCCGGTGAAGTCGGGGGCGGAGGCGACGAAGCCGACGACCTTCACGACGCGCTTGACGCGGTCGAGGTCACCCACCGCGGAGCGGACCGCGGCCAGGGCGTTGAGCGCGCAGGTACGGGCCAGCTGCTTGGCCTCGTCCGCGGTGACCTCGGCGCCGACCTTGCCGGTGCAGGTCAGCTTGCCGTCGACGAGCGGCAGCTGACCCGCCGTGTAGACGTACGCGCCGGACCGGACGGCCGGGACGTACGCGGCGAGCGGCGCGGCCACGGCGGGGAGCTCCAGCCCCAGTTCCGCGAGCCGCTGCTCGACGGCGCTCACGCGCTCTTCTCGCGCTTGAAGTACGCCACCAGCTGCTCGGGGTTGTTCGGGCCCGGCACGACCTGGACGAGCTCCCAGCCGTCCTCGCCCCAGGTGTCCAGGATCTGCTTCGTCGCGTGCACCAGCAGCGGCACCGTCGCGTATTCCCACTTCTTCATGAGGGGACTGTAATGCCTGGCACAGCCCCGCCCCTGCGTAGCCCCGCCCTCGACTGGTTAGGCTCGCAGGTGTGAGGCTCCACATCGTGACGGGCAAGGGCGGCACGGGCAAGACGACCGTCGCCGCGGCACTGGCACTCGCCCTCGCCGCCGAGGGACGGCGGACGCTGCTGGCGGAGGTGGAGGGGCGCCAGGGCATCGCCCAGCTCTTCGAGACCGAGGCGCTCCCCTACGAGGAGCGCAAGATCGCGGTGGCTCCGGGCGGGGGCGAGGTCCACGCCCTGGCCATCGACGCCGAACAGGCGCTGCTCGACTACCTCGACATGTTCTACAAGCTCGGCCGCGCAGGCCGGGCCCTGAAGAAGCTGGGCGCGATCGACTTCGCCACCACCGTCGCACCGGGCCTGCGCGACGTCCTGCTGACCGGCAAGGTCTGCGAGGCCGTGCGCCGCAAGGACCGGGCGGGCTGGCGGTCGTACGACGCCGTGGTGCTGGACGCGCCGCCGACCGGGCGGATCACCCGCTTCCTCAACGTCAACGACGAGGTCGCCGGGCTGGCCCGGTTCGGCCCGATACACAATCAGGCGCAGGCCGTGATGGGGGTCATCAAGTCCCCGGAGACGGCAGTGCACCTGGTCACCCTCCTGGAGGAGATGCCGGTCCAGGAGACCATGGACGGCGTGGCGGAGCTGCGCGCGGCGGGGCTGCCGACCGGGGCCGTGATCATCAACATGGTGCGCCCGGTGGTGATGGACGGCGCGGCCGTGGCCTCGGCGCGCGACGGGCAGCGCACGGCGATCGCGAAGGCGCTCTCCCAGGCGGGGCTGGGCGGCGCGCGGCGCGGCGGCCTCGCGGAGCGGCTCGTCGACCCGCTGCTGGCCCAGGCACACGAGCACGCGGAGCGCGTGGCCCTGGAACGCGCCCAGCGCGAGGAACTGGCCTCACTGGGGCTGCCGGCGTACGAACTGGAACTGATGGGCGACGGGGTCGATCTCGGCGGGTTGTACAGATTGGCTGAAAATCTGCGGAAGCAGGGGCTGGGGGTCGCATGAGCCTGGAGAGTCCGGTATTGGACATCGACCCGCTGATCGACGATCCGAGGACCCGGATCGTCGTCTGCTGCGGCTCCGGAGGGGTCGGCAAGACCACCACGGCCGCGGCCCTGGGCGTCCGCGCCGCCGAGCGCGGGCGGAAGGCCGTCGTGCTGACCATCGACCCGGCGCGCCGGCTGGCCCAGTCCATGGGGCTGTCGGAACTCGACAACACCCCCCGCAAGGTCGCCGGGATCGACGAGTCCGCGGGCGGTGAGCTGCACGCGATGATGCTCGACATGAAGCGGACCTTCGACGAGGTCGTGCTGCAGCACACGGACCAGGAGCGGGCCCGGGCGATCCTGGACAACCCCTTCTACCAGTCGCTCTCCGCGGGCTTCGCCGGCACGCAGGAGTACATGGCCATGGAGAAGCTGGGCCAGTTGCGGGCGCTCGACGAGTGGGACCTGATCATCGTCGACACCCCGCCGAGCCGGTCGGCGCTGGACTTCCTGGACGCCCCGAAGCGGCTGGGGTCCTTCCTGGACGGACGCTTCATCCGGCTGCTGACGGCTCCCGCGAAGGTCGGCGGGCGGGCCGGCGTGAAGTTCCTCAACGTCGGGATGTCGATGATGACCGGCACGCTCAGCAAGGTCATGGGCGCGCATCTGCTGCGCGACGTGCAGACCTTCGTGGCGGCTATGGACTCGATGTTCGGCGGCTTCCGCTCCCGCGCGGACGCCACGTACAAGCTGCTCCAGGCGAACGGCACGGCGTTCCTGGTGGTGGCCGCGCCGGAGCGGGACGCGCTGCGGGAGGCCTCGTACTTCGTGGAACGGCTCGCGGCGGAGGACATGCCGCTCGCCGGGCTGGTGCTCAACCGCGTGCACGGCAGCGGGGCGGCACAGCTCACGGCGGAACGGGCGCTGGCGGCGGCGGAGGCCCTGGACGACCTGAGCGAGCCCGACGACCCGGGCGCCCCGAACGACTTGGACGACCCGGACGACCCGGACGACCCGGAAACCGCTGACGCCGCCGACACCGTCGACGCCGGCCCCGCGGCCGGGAATCCGACAACTCCCCGGCTGACCGGGGAGTTTGACGAATCCGCAGAAAATCTTCAAAGCGTCGGCATTGTGGATCAGCCCGGCGGGAAAGCTGGACTCCGTACGGCCGACGGCGGCGAAGGGACCCCCAGTACGGACAGTGCGGACACCAGCTCTCCCGAATCACCCACCGGCTCCCCGGCCGCCCCCGTACCCGCACAGGACCCCGAAGCGGGCCGGTCCACGAACCCGGACCCGCTGGACGCCGACCGCCTCGCCGCCGGCATGCTGCGCCTGCACGCCGAGCGGATGCAGCTGGTCGCGCGCGAGCGGCGCACCCGTGAGCGCTTCGTCTCCGTGCACCCGGACGTGCCCATGGTGGACGTCGCGGCCCTGCCCGGTGACGTGCACGACCTCGAGGGCCTGCGCGCGATCGGCGAACGCCTCGCGCAGGGTCAGCCCACGGCCGCGTAGTCGTCGTAGCCCTCGTTGTAGCCCTCGTCGTCGAGCGGGAGCACGCCTGTGCTGCGCTCGTACTCCGTGCGCGCCGTCTCCAGCAGCCTGCGCCACGAGGTGACCGTGGGACGCCGGCGCAGCAGCGCCCTGCGTTCCCGCTCGGTCATCCCGCCCCAGACGCCGAACTCCACCCGGTTGTCCAGGGCGTCCGCCAGGCACTCGGTGCGTACCGGGCAGCCGGTGCACACCGCCTTGGCCCTGTTCTGGGCCGCTCCCTGGACGAAAAGTTCATCCGGATCCGTCGTGCGGCACGCGGCCTGCGTACTCCAGTCCGTAACCCAGCTGCTCATGCTGGCGCCGTCCTCTCCCGAATCGAGGCTCCCCCACGGCGGCAAGCGGCATATTCACCGTTGCCAGTTGAGGACGTTACGGAAGGTGGGCACGACGCAACAGCCCTTTCAGGCCCAATCTTGAATGGCCCGAACGGACTATGGGTACGCGACAGATCACCCGACGGAGTGAGCCGGCGGCAGAACGGGCGAATTGCCGCAAAACGGTCAGCTCGCCACTTCTGGGGCCCGAGATCCAGGTCATATGGCTGGCATATGACAGGAATTCGGGCAGTTCTCATCACCCACAAGAGTGATTAGGGAGGACAGACGTGTGCGCAGTGTTCGCGCCTGTCTGTTACAGAGTAGGCGAACAAGCATGCCCACGTCTTAAGAATGGCAACGTAAGCTGCACCCCATGGGTCACAAGCGATCGCGCCCCACCAGCAGCGGCGGCACCAGCTCAGCCCAGCAGGCAGCCAAGTTCCTGGGCGTCAGCGTCCTGGCAGGCGTCGTGCTGGCCGGTATCGCCCTCCCCGCGGCGGGGGCGCTCGGACTGAGCGCCAAGGGCACCGCGGCGGGCTTCGACTCCCTGCCGGGCGAGCTCAAGCGACCGCCGCTGTCCCAGAGCACCCAGATCCTGGACACCAAGGGCGACCTGATCGCGACCGTCTACTCGCGCGACCGCACGGTCGTGGGGCTCGACAAGATCAGCAAGCCGATGCAGCAGGCCATCGTCGCCATCGAGGACGCCCGCTTCTACGAGCACGGCGCCATCGACGTCAAGGGCATCCTGCGCGCGCTCAACAAGAACGCCCAGGAGGGCGGTGTCTCCGAGGGCGCGTCCACCCTGACGCAGCAGTACGTGAAGAACGTCTTCGTCGAGGAGGCCGGCGACGACCCCACCAAGGTCCAGCAGGCCACGCAGCAGACCCTCGGTCGCAAGATCAAGGAGATGAAGTACGCCATCCAGCTCGAGCAGGAGCTGGGGAAGCAGAAGATCCTCGAGAACTACCTCAACATCACGTTCTTCGGCGAGCAGGCCTACGGGGTCGAGTCCGCCTCCCGGCGCTACTTCAGCAAGTCCGCGAAGAACCTGTCGCTGACCGAGTCCGCGCTGCTGGCCGGTCTCGTCCAGTCGCCGAGCCGCTACGACCCCGTGAACGACCCGGAAGAGGCCAAGAAGCGCCGCGACGTGGTGCTGCAGCGCATGGCCGACGTGAAGGACATCACGCAGGCCGCGGCCGACGAGGCGAAGAAGAAGCCGCTCGGTCTCAAGATCACCCAGCCCAAGAACGGCTGCATCACCGCCGTGAACGGCGCCGGCTTCTTCTGCGACTACGTGCGCCAGGTCTTCCTCAGCGACAAGACCTTCGGCAAGACCAAGGGCGAGCGCTCCAAGCGCTGGGACCAGGGCGGCCTCACCATCCGCACCACCCTCGACCCGAAGGCGCAGCGGTCCGTCCAGGACTCGATCAGCCGGCACGTGTACAAGAGCGACGACGTCGCCACCGCCGTGACCCTGGTCCAGCCCGGCACGGGCAAGATCGTCGGGATGGGCCAGTCCCGCCCGTACGGCTTCAAGAAGAACCAGACCCAGATCAACCTCTCGGTCAACCAGTCCATGGGCGGCGGCGTCGGCTATCAGCCCGGTTCGACCTTCAAGCCGATCACCGCGGCGGCGGCCATCGAACAGGGCACCGACGCGGCGACCACCTACCCCTCGCCGTACAAGATGACCTACCCGAGCCCCGTCACCACCTGCGGCGGCAACTGGGTCAACACCGAGGGCAGCACGGTCGAGAACGAGAACGAGTCCGAGAAGGGCCCGTACTCCCTGAAGGAGGCGACCGCCAAGTCGGTCAACACCTTCTACGTCCAGCTGATCAGCGACATCGGCGTCTGCCCGGTGGTCGAGATGGCCAACTCGATGGGCGTCCAGCGGGCCAACGGCAAGAAGCTCAGCCAGGTGCCGTCCCTCACTCTGGGTTCGCAGGAGGTCTCGCCGCTGACCATGGCGAACGCCTACGCGACCTTCGCCAACAAGGGCGTCTACTGCAGCCCCGTCGCCATCGAGTCGATCACCGACGCGAACGGCAAGAAGCTGAAGGTCCCGCAGAGCAAGTGCAAGCGGGCCATGACGGAGCAGACCGCGGCCACCCTGAACACGCTGCTCAAGGGCGTGGTCGAGGACGGCACCGGCCAGCAGGCGGGCCTGTCCGACCGTGACAGCGCGGGCAAGACCGGTACGACCGACGAGCGCTTCGCCGCCTGGTTCGTGGGTTACACCTCCGACATGGCCGGCGCGGTCTGGGTCGGCGACCCGGCCCACAAGCGCCACATGACCAACATCACCATCGGTGGCGTGTACCACGCCAAGGTCTTCGGCGCCGACACCCCGGGCCCGATCTGGCGCGACGCGATGTCCGGTGCCCTGACCGGTACGAGTTCCTCGAACCTCCCGACGGTGGCCATCCGCGAGCCCGAGAAGCCGCGCAACGACGATGACGACCACCACGGCCCCGGTGACAACGGCGGCCCCGGCGGCGGCAACGGAAACGGCAACGGCGGCGACGAGGGCCTCTTCGGCGGCATCTTCGGTGGTGGCGGCGGCGGCAACGGCCGCGGCGGCGCGACCAACGGGGGCCCCGGGGCCGGCACCCCCGAGACGGGTGGCACCGGGGCGGGCTGACCTTCCCGGTACGTGACATGACGCCGAAGGGGCGCCGGGACCGATCGGTCCCGGCGCCCCTTCCGTTGCCGGCTGCCCTCGGGCGCCGCGGGCTGTCGTGGGCGCCGGTCGGGCGCCGTGCCGTCAGCCGCCCGCGAGCTGCCTGCGCACCTCGGCGGCGACCCGGCCGCCCTCGGCCAGCCCCGCGACCTTCGGGTTCACGAGCTTCATGACAGCGCCCATCGCCTTGGGCCCCTCGGCCCCCGACTCGGTGATCGCCGCGGCGACGATCCCGGCCAGCTCGGCGTCGTCGAGCTGCTTCGGCAGGTAGGCGCCCAGCACCTCGCCCTCCGCCAGCTCACGCTCCGCGGACTCCTTGCGGCCGCCCTTCTCGAAGGCGTCGGCGGCCTCCCGGCGCTTCTTCGCCTCCCGGGCGATCACCGTCAGCACCTCGTCGTCGGAGAGCTCGCGCGCCTCCGTGCCCGCGACCTCCTCCTTGGTGATCGCGGTGAGGGTGAGACGGAGGGTGGACGAGGTCAGCTCGTCCCGTCCCTTGATGGCAGCCGTGAGGTCGTCGTGCAGACGCTGCTTGAGCGTGGTGGTCATGGCACCGAGTCTGCCAGGTCGCCACCGGGAGGGCCGGAGATTTATCCCTGACGAGCCGTCTGCCACCATGGAGGGCATGCGCGCGCGATACGGAGTACCCCTGGGCATCACAGCTGCCGGTGCGGCCTGCGTGGCCTACGCCGCCGGAATCGAGGCGCGGTCCTTCCGCCTGCGCAGGGTGCGGGTGCCCGTGCTGCCGGCGGGGATGCGGCCGATCCGCGTCCTGCAGCTCTCCGACATCCACATGGTGAGCGGCCAGAACAAGAAGCGCCGCTGGCTGCAGTCGCTGGCCGGGCTTCGTCCGGACTTCGTGGTGAACACCGGCGACAACCTCTCCGACCCGCACGGCGTGCCCGAGCTGCTGGACGCCCTCGGCCCGCTGCTCGACCTCCCCGGGGCGTATGTCTTCGGTTCCAACGACTACTACGCCCCCAAGCTGCGCAACCCCGCCCGCTATCTCCTCGAGCGCGTACGGGGCGAGCACGGCCTCAACGGCAAGAACGACCCCGCCATCGGCGTCGCCCGCAACCCCTGGGAGGAGGTCCGCGACGCCTTCGACGTGGCCGGGTGGGTCGGGGTCAACAACACCCGCGGCCGCCTCAAGCTCGACGACGGCATCGAGATCGCCTTCACGGGCCTCGACGACCCCCACATCCGCCGCGACCGCTACGCCGCCGTCTCCGGCGGCCCCGACTCGGACGCCGACCTCTCCCTCGCCGTCGTCCACGCCCCCTACCTGCGCGTGCTCGACGCATTCGCCGCCGACCGCTACCCGCTGATCCTCGCCGGTCACACCCACGGCGGACAGCTCTGCATCCCCTTCTACGGCGCCCTGGTCACCAACTGCGACATCGACACGGACCGGGTCAAGGGCCTGTCCACCCACGAGGCCGCCGGCCACCGCTCCTACCTGCACGTCTCCGCGGGCTGCGGCACCAACCGCTACACCCCGGTCCGCTTCGCCTGCCCGCCGGAGGCCACCCTGCTCACCCTGACGCCGGGCGCCTGAGCCGCCCGCGAAAACCGGATTTCGTCTCCAGCGGGAGGTCCGCTAGAGTAATCCTCGTCGCGCCGGGCCGGAGGCCACGGTACGACACCGGGGTGTGGCGCAGCTTGGTAGCGCGCTTCGTTCGGGACGAAGAGGCCGTGGGTTCAAATCCCGCCACCCCGACTTCGGAAAATGCAGGTCAGGGCCGGTTTCCCCAGTGGGGAGACCGGCCCTGCTTGCTGTTGAGTGTCTAAGTGAGTGTCTACGGCTTCGGATCGCGCTTGAAGATCCCGTCCATCACGACCGCCCCCGTCTGAATCACGGGGCGGATCTGCTTCCGGTAGACCTCTTCGGTGACGGCCGTACCGGAGTGGCCGACCAGGCGCGAGATCTCCTCCAGCGGGACACCGCGGTCCGACAGCAGCGAGACGAAGCTGTGCCGCAACTCCCGGGGCGTCCACTCAGCCGCGTTCACGCCTTCCGCGTTCTTGAGAGCCGCCCGGAAGGCCCGCCGGACGTGCGAGGCGTCTGCCTCCTTCCCCACGGCCGAGCAGAACACGAGCCCGTGCTCCTCCCACGAGTCGCCGGCCGCCAAGCGGTCCCAGCCCTGGTCTTCCCAGTGCTGCCACAGCACGTCCACGCACCGGGCGGGGAGCGCGAGCGTGCGGCGTGACTTCCTGGTCTTCGTGTCTCCCCCGGAGCGGACCGAGCGCCACACCGCCATGTAGGGCGGGGTCGGCGGGTCGGTCTTGGGGTCGCCACGCAGGCAGACGTGGTCCCAGGTGAGCGCCCGCATCTCCTCGGTACGCGCTCCGGTGAGGAGCGCCACCACGATGTAGGCGTGCATCGAGGTACGTTCGGCAGCAGTCAGCACCGCCTCGGCCTGGGCGAGGGTGAGCGCCTTGGACGGCCGGCCAGGCTGTCCCTTCGGCACCGAGCACAGCTGCGCCGCAAGAGAGGCTTGTCCCAGCGCGACCTGGCCGCCGAGATGGGCCGCTCCGAAAGCTGGGTCTCCCAAGTCGAGCGAGGCGTCCAGCCGATCGAGCGCCTATCTGTGCTTCAAGCCCTGGCCGACGCCCTCGGCGTGCCGGTGCGCGAATTACGCCCGGAAGCCGAGATCGCGCCCGAACCCGAGCCCGAGCAGCAGCCGCAGAGCAACGACCTCGACGGGCTGCGCGTCGCCCTGACCGGCCACCCCACGCTGGGAAGCCTCTTCGGGCAGATCACCGCCTGCCCGGAGCCCTCGCTCGAAGACTTCCACCGGCACGTCGACGAACTGTGGGACCTTGCACACGCAGCGAGCTACGCGGCACTGAGCGACCGGCTCTCCAAAGTGCTGCCCCAACTCGAAGCCGCCGTACGCCACGGCCCCGAAGCCGAACGCGCAGAGCTCCACGCCCTCCTGGCCCGGACCTACCAGGTAGCCGCCGCGAGCTTCGTGCGCCAGGACGAGCCGGATGCCGCATGGGTCGCCGCCGACCGAGCACTCCAGGCAGCCGAACGTGCCGGCCAACCGCTGGAAGTCGTCGCAGGCCTCTTCCGCCTGGCCCACGCCTTCATAAGGCAACAGCGCACCGACCAGGCCGAACAAGCTGCCATGTCGGCGATCAACGCCCTGACACCTCGCAGCCAGGCAGACGCCAGCCCCCCGGAGGAAAGGTCGCTCCTGGGTGCCATGCACTTGGTCATGGCCGTGATCAGCGCCCGTGAGGGAGCCCGCTCCGCCACCCACGCCCACATCGAAGAGGCCCGGCGCATCGCCGCCACCAACGGAGCCGACCGCAACGACTTCGACACCGAGTTCGGCCCCACCAACGTCGAGATCCACGCCGTCAGCACCGCAGTCGACCTCGGCGACGCCGGAATGGCCCTGGACGTAGCCGAACGCATCGACCCCACAGGACTATCCCCGGAGCGCCAGGCACGTTTCCTGGTTGACGTGGCGCGAGCACACGCGCAGCGGCGACACGTCGGCGAGGCCACCGCCGCACTCCTCGAAGCCGAAGCCCTAGCCCCGCAACAGGTCCACTCCCACCACCTGGCCCGCGAAGCAGTCCGCGACCTCGTCCAGTTCTCCGGTCACCGAGTCCCCGACCCCCTGGCAGAGCTTGCCGACCGCATGGTGATCGCGTAAGACTTCCTGGTCGTGCAGCACATAAGTAGGCTCGCGGCGTGACAGACCACGGTATTGAGTTCCCGGTCTTCCGACTCCACGTCGTGCCAGCGGTCCTGGCGCTCGCGAGCCCGTCATGGCAGCGCGATGTCTGGCTGCGGCCGGAGGAGTTCGAGGATCTGGACTACGTGGTCACCGTTCTCTTCGACGACTTCTGCGACGCAGACGATCCCGCCCCGTGGTTGGGCAAGAGCCTACGCACGCAGGAGGAGGTCACGTTGATGAAAGAGCTTGGCGAGGCGTACTCCGTCGTGCAGGAACAGGTAGGCCGAGGAGCCCAAGATCAGGACTACCTGAACAGTCCAGGGTGGGGTTCGGTCATCAAAATTGCAGCCAAGCTGGCGCAAGTGATGGTGACCAACGACCTCCAGGCGGCGGCCCTCCTGCACTACGAGCAGTCCCAGCACGGCTAATCCGACTGCTCATGCCGACCGGGAAATCTTAGGCGGTGCTTGTTACGGGTTTCTCTACCTCATCAA
>NZ_KB892121.1:0-64723 GCF_000373665.1 Streptomyces sp. BoleA5 | reverse complement strand
ACCGCCGTACTGCACGGCACCTTCGACGGCGTGCGCGACGGCCTGACCCTGCTCCCGCCCGAACGCCGAAAGACATGGGCCGAGCGGCTGGACGAGGCACAGACCCACCCCCCGCACCACTTCGCCAACAACGGCTGGGTCGTCCACGCGCTCCAGGCCGCCTGGTCGGCCATCACCCACACCACCGTCCCCGAACTGAACCCCGCCCAAGGCCACTTCCCCGCCCAGCACCTGCGCCACGCCCTGGAAGCGGCCGTGCGGGCCGGCACGGACACCGACACCGTCGCGGCGATCACCGGCGCCCTGCTCGGAGCACGCTGGGGCTGCTCCGCCATCGCGCTGGACTGGCAGCAGGCCGTCCACGGCTGGCCAGGCCTGACCGCTCCGGACCTCGTCCGGCTGGCAGTGCTCACCGCCCGGGGCGGGAGCGACGACAACACCGGCCGGCCCTCGGCACCCCGACTGCCGGCCGGCGGCCACGCCGGCTTCGCCGTTCCCCACCCGCACGACCCCGGAGTGCTGCTGGGCGCCCCGGGCACCGAGCCGGTCCCGGTCGGGGCCGTGGTGTCGCTGTGCCTGCCGGGGACGCCGGCGGACCCGCCCGGTGCCGGCGTGGAGCACATTCGGGTGTGGCTGCCGGGCGGTCCGGGAGGCGACGCCGGCCTCCCCTATGTGCTGGACCAGGCCGCCCGCCAGGTGCTGCGGCTGCGCCGCGCCGGCAAGCCGGTCCTGCTCCACTCGGCCGCCGGGCCGACCGGGGCGTCCGCCGTCGCCGCCGTCTACGGCCATCTGATCGGCGGCGTGCCGGACGGGTCGCTCCCGGTACCGGGCCACCCCGAACTGCACGCCGCGGTCCGGCTGCTGACTTCGGCGCCCGCTCCTGACACCCCGTACGACGCCGGGGACCCCGCGACGCCCCTACCGGCGGCGCGCACCGCCGCCCCGCAGGAGGACGTCGCCGACGAGGACGGCGCCGAGGAGGACGGCGCAGAGCAGCCGCCGGAACTCGACAGGGAGCGCCCGCGGCTGCGCGAGGAGGCCTTGCCCCGGGTGCGCGGACTGCTGCTCGGTCTGGCTCTCGGCGACACGCTGGGCAGCGCCCGTGATGCGCTGCCGGACCGCGGCCCGCTGCCCGCGGGAGCCGGCACCCGGGCGGCCTGCCTCACGGTCGAGGGCATCATCCGCGCCACTGGTGGCCTCCCGTCGGCCGTGCGGAACGCCGACGGCAGGTGGGCGGCACTACGGCGGGAGGAGGCCCCCGATCCGGACGCCCCGCGCACCGGGCGCCCCGTACCGGCCGACGCGCGTGGCACTGAAGCGGCGCATCTCGCCGCCGCCCTCCCCGTCGCCGTCACCGGAGCCGTCCACGGTCCGGCACAGGCGGCCGTCCGCGCACGGGAGATCGCCGCCCACCCGGCGGCGGCGCACGCAGCCGTCTTGCTCCACCACTGCCTGACCGGCGCCGTGGACGTCCAGGAACCCCTGTTCGCCGAGCAGTCGCAGGTACACATCGCCGTGCGCGCCGGTCTGGACGCCCTCGGTGACAGCGGCGGCACCGGCCACCTGCACACCGCCTTCCGGCTGGCCGCCGACGACCCGGCCGACCCGCGACGGCTCGCGGCGCTCGCCCCGGACGCCACCGCGTTCTCGGCGCTGCGCGGCGCCCTCTACTGCGCCGCCTCCCTCCCGCACCGGCACCAGGCCGACGAGGCACTGCGGCTCGCCGCCGCGGCGCCTGACGGCGCGTCCGTCGGCTGTGTCACCGGCGCCCTGCTCGGTGCCGCGCACGGCGCGCGGGCCCTGCCCGCCGGCCTGGCCGGACGCCACGAACTCGCCCCGGTCCTGGACGCCCTCGCCCACGACCTCGTCGCCGCCTACAGCTGAGCAGCCCCGCCCTTCACCACCCGGTGCGGGCCCCGGTGCGAGACGGGCCGCGACCCGGCAGCGCGGTGGGCCCCCACCGCATTCGCGGTGGGGGCCCACGCGGCGGTCAGGAGTGCCGGCTCACAGCTCCTTGACGCGGATGTCGCGGTAGGAGATCACATCCGTCGTGCTGTGGACCTGGAGGCCGATGTAGCCGGTGGCGTAGCGCCGTCCGTCGGTGCCCGGGTCCCCGTCGCGCGGCGGGTCGAAGACCTGGCCGCCTACGTTGTCGAACTCGTTGATGACGACGCCGTTGCGCAGGACCGTGAAGTGCTGGCCCTCGGCGCGGATCTCGTAGTCGTTCCAGGTGCCCTTGGGGGTCACGCCGGCGCCGCCGAGGCCCACACGGTCGAAGCCGTAGACGGAGCCGGTCTTGTACATGTCGCCGTCGGGGCGGTCGAGGATCTGGATCTCGTGCCCGTAGTTGATGGCGACCCACTCGGGCCGGGACTCCTCGGGGTGGTCGTGGACGTTCGGGAAGCGGATGAAGACGCCGCCGTTGGCGTTGCCCGTGCCCGGGGCGTCGTCGCGGAACTGCAGCTTGAGCGAGAAGTCGCCGTACTTGCGCTCCGGGAACCACAGCATGCCCATGCCCGGGACGGTCGTGCTGCTGGTGATGGCGCCCTCGCCGGAGAGAGTGAAGCGCCCGCCGCCCACCTGCTCCCACTTGGCGAGGGACGCCTCGGTGCCGTCGAACAGGTCCCGGTAGCCCTGCGTCTGGCCGGGCTTGCCGATCTTCGACTGCTTGGCGGCCTTGGTGATCTTGTTGAACTCGCGCTGGTCGATGACGTTGTCGGCGAGCAGCCGGTCGAGCACGCCGTCGACGTGCTTGAGGAACAGGGCGTGCGAGGACCAGTCCTTCTCGTCCTCGATCAGTTCGTTGATGGTGCAGCGGCTGCGGGTGAGGCGGTTCGGCACACCCGAGTCCACGGTGCCGACGATGACGGTCAGCCGCTCGTCGTACTCGGGGCAGTTGGGCGCCGGGACGCCTCCGCCCTGCGCCACGGTGAAGGTCACCTCACGGGCCGGGGAGGTGTTGCCCGCCTTGTCCGTGGCCCGGTAGGCGAGCGTGTGCGAGCCGATCCGGTCGACGATGACGGGAGCGGAGTACGCGAGGTACGGGCCGCCGTCGAGGGAGTACTCGACGCGGTCCACCCCGGAGCCCGCGTCGGTCGCGGTGACGGTCACCTTGGCGCTGGTGACGTACGCGCCGTTGGAGTTCCTCGTACCCGTCACCGTCGCCGAGGTCTCCGGCGCGGTGGTGTCCTGCGTGGGCGGTGCCACGACGGTGAAGGCGACGGACTTGGCGGCCGCCGCGTTGCCCGCCTTGTCCGTGGCGCGGTAGCGGACGGTGTGGGAGCCGACCTGATGCACCATCACCGGCGCGGTGTACGGCTGCCAGGCGCCGTCGGCCCCGATGGCGTACTCGATGGTGTTGACGCCCGAGCCGGTGTCCGACGCGGTGACGGTGACCGTGGCCATCGTCAGGTAGTTGCCGTCGGCGTCCTTCTCCCCGCTCACGGTCGCGGAGGTCTCCGGCGCGGTGGTGTCGTCGGTCGGTGGCGCGACCACGTCGAAGGCGACGGACTTCTCGGCCGCCACGTTGCCCGCCTGGTCGGTGGCGCGGTAGCGGACGGTGTGGGAGCCGACCTGGTCGACGACCACGGGCGTGGTGTACGGCTGCCACGGACCGTCCTCCCCGACCGCGTACTCGACCGTCCTCACACCGGATCCGTCGTCGGTCGCGGTGACGGTGACCGTGGCGGAGCCGACGAAGGCGCCGTCGGCGTTCTTCTGGCCCGTGACGTCGGCCGCGGTGGTGGGCGCCGCGGTGTCGTCGCCGCCGCCGTCCTCGGTCACGGTGAGGATGCCCTGCATCTGGCCGTGGCCGGGGATGCTGCAGAAGAAGCGGTACCGGCCGGGGGTGAGGGTCACGTCGACGGTGTGCCTGCCGCCGTTGTCGTCGCCCGGGTTGGCCAGGATGTTGAGCGGGACGTCGTGGTTGTACTCGGGGTCCGACACGTCGAAGGTGAGCGTGTGCGGCATGCCGATGTCGTTGCCGGTCGCGGCGCTGTTCTCGAAGACGAGCGTCGCCGGTCCGGCCACCGCCGTGGTCGGGAAGCTCGCGTACTGGTCGGTGCGGGAACTGGCCGTCCAGGTGAGCACCTGGGCGGCGGCCGTGGTCCCGCCGGCCCCCGCACGGTCGTCGGTGCGTCCGTACGCGACGGTCGAGGTGAGCCCCAGCACCATCAGCAGTGCGCCCAGCAGGGCCGCCAGCGGGCGTAGAGGTCGGTGTCTCACTGTGCCGCCTTCCTGGCCAGATCCGCGGCGGCCGGAGTCGCCTGGCCGCCCTTGTACGTCACACGCCACAGCGCGGACTGGGAGTCGGAGGTGAAGAAGCCTCGCCCGTAGTCGAGGACGTAGAGCGAGCCGTCCGGCGCGAACTTCCAGTCCATGAGGTTGCGGATGCCGCCCTGGCCGACCGGGATGATCTTCTTCAGCGACTCGGCGGTGACGGGCAGCCCGCCCTTGCCGACGGTCTTGGGGTCGGTCAGCACCGCGTGGCGCGGGTTGTCGGCGTCGTAGAAGTCGCCGACGAACCACTTGCCGTCCCAGTACCGCGGCCACGCGCCGTCGCCCGCGGTCGTGGCGTCGTAGCGGTAGACCGGGCCGTCCATGGTGGCCTGGCCGCCGCCCTTGAGCCACGGCAGGAGGTAGGTGGCCTCCTCGTTCTTGTAGCTGGGGACCCCGTTCGCGTCCCGCGGGAAGTCGGGGGCGCCGCCCTGCGGGGAGTACCAGATGGTGTTGCCGGTGACGGGCGGGAGGTTCACCAGGCCGTCGTTGTTGGGCGACTCGTTCTTCGGGGCGTCGCAGTCGTACCAGCCCAGCGGCTTGTCCGGGTCCGGCAGGTTGCGGTCCCGGTAGGGCTGCTTGTTGCCCATGCAGAACGGCCAGCCGTGGTTGCCGGCCTTGGTGATCGCGGCAAAGGTGTCGTACTTCGCCGGCCCCCAGGTCGTGCTCGGTGAGCCGGCGTCGGGGCCGACCCAGCCCGCGTACAGGATGTCGGTCTCCTTGTCGACGGAGATGCGCGCCGGATTGCGCACGCCCATGACGTAGATCTCGCCGCGGGTCTTGTCGCCGCCCTCGTCCTGCTCCTCGCCCGTGAAGAGGTTGCCCGGGGGCAGGGTGTAGGTGCCGTCGGGCTCCGGGTGGATGCGCAGGATCTTGCCGTTGAGGTTGTTGGTGTTGCCTGCCGTGCGTCGGGCGTCCGCGAAGGACAGGCCCTTGAAGTCGGGCTCCGGGTTGTTGCCCGAGTAACCACCGCTGAAGCCGGAGGAGTTGTTGTCTCCGGTCGCGATGTAGAGGTTGCCCTTGGAGTCCCAGGCCATCCCGCCGCCGGCGTGGCAGCAACTGTGGACCTGCACCGGCCACTTGAGCAGGACCTTCTCGGAGGCGAGGTCCAGCCTGTTCGTGGCGAGGTCCAGCGTGAAGCGGGAGACGCGCCGCTCCGCGACGTGCTTGTCGCGGTCGAGGCCGGAGTGCGGGGTGTAGTGGAGGTACACCCAGCCGTTGGTCTCGAAGGCGGGGTCCAGCTCGATGCCGAGCAGCCCCTCCTCGACCTTGGTGAGCTCGTCGCCGCCGCCCTTGTTGCCGAAGACGGTCAGGGCGCCCGCGAGGGTCACCTTCTTCGTCGCCGGGTCGTAGACGTGGACCTGGCCGAGTCCCTTGCCCATGTCGGGGTTGTCCCAGTCGGTCACGACCGGGGCGCCGTTGGCGCCGCCGCCGCGGCCGATGTACAGCACCCGTCCGTCCGGCGCCACGACCAGGCCGTGCGGTTCGCCGATCTGGTCCTGCTGGCCGGCCTGGTTGGGCTGGGTGACCTTCACCGCGCTGTAGTTGGCGTCGATGGTCGCCTTGCAGTCGGCGCGCGAGAGCCGGGACGTCCACTGCAGGGCGCCCCGCAGGTGGTCGCGGAAGTCGGTCTCGGCGAAGGACTCCGCCGTACCGCCCATCCCCGTGTAGAAGGACCGGCCGCCGTCGTAGTCGCGGCACCAGGAGACGGGGTGGTCGACGCCGTTGGCACCGGTTCCGGGCTTGTAGCTGCTCTCGCGGACCTTGGCGACGGTGTGCACCTTGCCGGTCGGGTTGCTCGCCCAGTTGATCCACTTGTCGGGCCGCTTCCACTCCAGCGGCAGGTCCTTCGTGGCCGGATTGACCCGGTCGGGGATCTCGACGACGGCGCGCTGCACGGCCGCCGGGCTGGTGGCCGCGGGCCGGGCGCCGATCAGACCGGCGAACCAGTCGGAGTACGGTTCGGTGCGCGCGGCGTCGTGGATGCCGAGGAAGCCGCCGCCGGCTTCCATGTAGGCCTCGAGGCCGGCCTCCTGCTCGGGGTCGAGCACGTCGCCGCCCCCGGTCAGGAAGACGACCGCGTTGAAGGTGCCCAGGCGCTTTGCGTTGGTGAAGACCGAGGCGTCGTCCGTCGCGACGGTCTTGAAGCGCCGGTCGGCAGGTCCGGACAGGCCGATCGCCTCGATCGCCTCGATGCCCGCGTCGACGGTCGGGGACTCCTCGGTGGCCGAGGCGTGGAACACCAGGACCTTGACGTTCTTGCCGCCCGGTGGGGACGGCAGGGATAACGTTGTCGGCTCCGGCTCCGGATACGGTCTGGCGGTGGCGGCGGTGCCGCCCAGCAGCGATGCCGCCAGGGTCCCCGCCACCAGGGCCGCGGCCGTGCCGCGCCGGGATCTCGACCGGTGATGTGGTGCGTTCTGCATGCTTCACCCACCCTTCGTGGTCACAGCAACAGCGCCTGAAGCTAGACCGCTTTTGACGGTCCGCCAATAGCTATGGACGGGATCTCACCAACTTTGTCCTGGCTGTGGATAAACGGAGATCACTGGTCTACCGTGTGGCCGTCCCCGGGGACCCTCGCGCCCCGACCGTCTCCTCACGGCACTGGAGAGACCGGTATGGCTTTGGACCGAAGGAGTTTCAACCGGCGGCTGCTGGCCGGTGGCGTGGTCGCCGCCACCGGGACGGCCTCGCTCGCGGTGGCCTCCGTCCCCACGGCTTCCTCCGCGGAGCCCTCCCCGCCCACCGCACCGGCCGGAGGCCAGGTGCGCCACCTCAAGCTCTACGCCGAGACGTTGCCGAACGGCCGGATGGGGTACGGCCTGGAGAAGGGCAAGGCCACCGTGCCCGGCCCGCTGATCGAACTGGTCGAAGGCGACACCCTGCACATCGAGTTCGAGAACGCCTCGGACGTGGACGCCAGCCTCCACGTCCACGGCATGGACTACGACATCGCCAGCGACGGCACCCGGATGACCCGCAGTCACGTCGAACCGGGCGGCACGCGGACGTACACCTGGCGCACCCACGCTCCGGGCCGGCGCAAGGACGGCACGTGGCGGCCGGGCAGCGCGGGCTACTGGCACTACCACGACCACGTGGTGGGCACCGACCACGGAACGGGCGGGATCCGCAAGGGCCTCTACGGGCCGGTCGTCGTGCGCAGGAAGGGCGACATCCTGCCGGACAAGCAGTTCACGATCGTCTTCAACGACATGACGATCAACAACAGGACCGGCGCCGAGACCCCGAACTTCGAGGCCACGGTGGGCGATCGTGTCGAGATCATCATGATCACGCACGGCGAGTACTACCACACGTTCCACATGCACGGTCACCGCTGGGCCGACAACAGGACGGGCCTGCTGACCGGCCCCGACGACCCCAGCCGGGTGATCGACAACAAGATCACCGGGCCCGCGGACTCCTTCGGCTTCCAGATCATCGCGGGCGAACACGTCGGCGCCGGCGCGTGGATGTACCACTGCCACGTCCAGAGCCATTCCGACATGGGAATGGCCGGTCTGTTCCTGGTCGCGAAGCCCGACGGCACGATCCCCGGCTACGAACCGCACCATCCGGACCACGCCGCGGGGGCGGCGACGTCCGGGAAGAGTGGCGCGAAGACGCCCTCCGGCGGGGAGACGTCCTCCGGCGGGGAGCACGCGCACCACGACATGGGGTGACGCGCGGGTCGCGGCGATGAGGCCCTCCCCGGGCCTCAGGACAGGCGCGCGAGGACGGTGCGGCACATCCGCTGCAGTTTCTCGTCGTGCCCGACGTCTCGGAACCGGCCACTGCGGCGGGTGCGGGTCAGCTCCTCACGGACGTGGGGCAGGGACTCACCCGCGGCCGGGCCCATCCGGTCGAAGCAGGCCAGTACGAGGTTCGAGGTCGCGTCGTTCTCCTCCCAGGCGGCGAGGAGGGTCCGCACCACCACGGGTGCCTCGGCCGGGCCGCCGATGTCCCACAGGGCGCTCGCGGCATGGGCGCGGGTCCACTCGTAGTCGGCGGTCAGCATGTTCCGCAGGCGCGGCAGCGCCCGGGCGGCCGGCGGTCCGATCCGGGCGAGCGCGTCGGCCGCCTCGCGGTTCCCGTGACCGTCGAGGAGGCCGTCCAGCAGGGGCACCACGGTGGCCGGATCCCCTTCCGCCGCCCACAGTGCGGCCGCGGCGGCCGTCCGGACGGAGGGGTCGTCGGCCTGCGCCAGCACCCGCACCGCTTCGAGGGCGGGTGCGGCACCGGTCCCGAAGGCGGCCAGTGCCTTGAGAGCGGAGGCGGTGGTGCGCCACTGCCCGTGGCGCGCCGAGGCCGTGGCCATCGCGGTGATCGCGGGTACGGCGGCGGGATCCCCCAGCCGGGCGAGGGCGGAGAGCAGGGCGTTCGTGCTCATGTCCGCCCATTCCGACGACGGGTCCTCGGCGGTGAGGTGCCGGCACAGTCGCGGCACCAACTGGTCGGCCGCGGGGGCGAGGTGTCCTGCCACCTGCACGGCGCGCCAGGCGTCGACGCCACCGTCCAGCGCCGTCAGCAGGCAGGGCAGGGCGCGCATGTCACCGAGGCGGGCGAGGGCCATGACGGACTGCTGGTGCGCCCGGCGCAGCAGTGGGCAGGGCGCGGCCCAGACCTCCGGTCCGTGCGCGTCGCGCAGGGCGAGGACGTACGCGGCGAGGGCTTCGCGGGCGGGTTCCGCGATCGGGCTCAGGGCGCCGAGGACCTCGGCCGCTTCGGCGGCGGTGTACGAATGGCCGGGGAGCAGGCAGCCGGCGAGCTGCGTGACCAGCGCGGAGTGGTCCCCGCGCCAGGCGCCCATGAGTTCCTTGGCCATACGGATCGCGTCGTGGCGGACGGCCGGATCCGGGCTGGCGATCTGCTCGGTGACGAGCGCGGTGCGATCGGCGACGCGGAAGTCCAGCACCTTGTGGAAGGTCCGCAGCAGGGAGGTGAGCGGGGAGTGCGTGCGGTTGTGCCGGTCGAGGTCGTCGAACGCGGCGACGACCTGCGGCGGCGCGTTCCGCGACGCCTCCGCGGGCGCTTCGGGTTCTTCGGGCGCGGTGCACCGGCACCCCCCGGTGCCGGACCCGGCGGCCCCGTCTCCGGTGCCGGTCTCAGGGGCGGGCGTGCTCAGCCGCAGCAGGCCGACGGCCCGGGGCATGGTGCCGGCGACGATCCGCTCCGGGGCGCAGCGGGCGCCGTGAACGAGGGCGGCGAGCCGGGTCGCCGGGTCCACCGCCTCGTCGGAGGCCACGGTGTCGAGCCAGGCGGTCGCGGCGTCCCGGGCCGCCGGCAGGCGCAGCGCCAGCGTGGCCGTCGTCTCGACGACGAGCAGCCGCTCCTCGGTGCCGTCCTCGGCGGGCAGGCGGTCGCGCAGCAGTGCGGCCGCCCGGGCCGCGTCGTCGACGAACAACCCCAGGCCCTCGATCGCCGCCCGGCGCACCAGGCGGTCGTCGTCGCGGGCGTAGGACACGAAGGCGTCCGCGCGCTCGCGCACCACGACCGCGCTGCCCTTGTAGTCCGGGCCGTCCACGTAGTCGTACCCGCAGCGCTCGACCGCGTGCGCCCCGATGCTGACCAGCAGCCGCACGATCGCGGCCCGGTCGGGCGTGGCGGGGTCGTCGGCCAGGGCGAAGAGGAAGGGCAGGCTCGCCGTCGTGCTGGCGTACACGTCTCCCTGGTGGTGGACGGCGCTGTAGAAGTGGCTCACGGCCTTCCGGCGGGTCTCGGCGTCCGGGGAGGCCATGTCCCTCAGCCACACCGGAACCTCGTCCGCCGCGCCGTAGGCGTGGTGCATGGAGGACCAGTCGATGGCGTCGAGTGCTCGTTCGTCGATCATGGGCGGCACTCTGCCGCAGGCCACTGACACCGGCGCCTGGACCGGAATCCCGTACGTCACATTGTCGATATATGATCCGCGCGCCCCCTCCCCGGTGGGGGCGGTGTTCCGGCCCGCGGGCGACGCGCACCAGAGAAGAGAGCCAGGCCTCACATGAACGCAGTGGTCCCCCCGGCGGTCGCGGAGCGGTCCGAGGCCGAGGCGCTGTACCGGTTCGAGACGGAGGTGCCCGACTCCGTCCGGGCGGCGCTCGGGATGAACGCCGCGCGGATCGGCGGCGGCGTCGTGCTGTCGATGCGCGACGACCCCACCCGTTTCTGGAGCAAGGCGCTCGGCTTCGGTGTCACCGCCCCGGTCACGGCCGAGGTGATCGGTGCGGTCTGCGACTTCTACCGTTCGGAGGGGACGTCGCAGGCCGTCCTTCAGATCGCGCCCGCCTTCCTCCCGGAGGACTGGGACGACATCCGCGCCCGCGAGGGCATCACGGCGGGCTCGTCCTGGGTGAAGCTGGCCTGCCCCGTCGAGGAGGCCGTGACCCGCGCGCGGGCGCTGGAGCCGCCCGCCGGAATCCGGGTCGCCCCCGTGGAGGCGGACCAGGCCCAGGAGTGGGGCGCGGTGGTGACCCGGGCGTTCGGCATGCCCGAGGAGCACTACGCCGGGATGACCGCGGCCTCGGTGGGACGGCGCGGCTGGCATCCGTTCGCGGCCCTGCTGGACGGGGAGATCGTCGGCACGGGCACGATGCACGCCGATGGCGACGCGGCACAGTTCTTCGCCGGCGCGGTGCTGCCGCACGCCCGCAAGCGCGGCGGCCAGACCGCCCTGCTGGCCGCCCGGGCCCTGAGAGCGCGGGACCTCGGCTGCCGCGTGCTGGTCGCCGAGACCGGCGCGGAGGCACCCGGCACCCGCAACTCCTCGCTGCACAACATGCTCCGGCTCGGCTTCCAGGTGGCGTACGAGCGCCGCAACTGGGTCTGGCGGTCCTCGACCGGGGCCTGACGCGGCGCGGCCGGTCGCGAGGCCGCGACGCGAAGGCCGTCCGCGGGGCGCGGCAGGGCTTCCCGGCCCGACCATGGGAGGACCGGGTCCGCACGACAGGACGGGTCCGGACCCTGACCCGGAAGGTGCCCATGGTCCATGAACACGCAGATGGCGCCCGCGCCGCGCTGATCACCGGCGCGTCCTCGGGAATCGGGCGCTGCTACGCCGAGCAATTGGCCCGGCGCGGCTACACGCCGGTCCTCGTCGCCCGCCGCGCGGACCGGCTGGCCGCGCTCGCCGAGTCCGTCCGCCGGGAGACCGGTCTCAAGGCGACCGTACTCGCCGCCGACCTGGCCGACCCGGACGACCTGGCCCGGGTGGAACGGGCCGTCCTCGACCACGGCAGCCTCGCCGTGGTCGTCAACGCGGCCGGGCTCGGTGCCCTCGGGCCGCTGCGCGACGCGGCGCCCGGGGACCTGGACCGCCTCGTCGCGGTGAACGTGCTCGCGCTGACCCGGCTCTCCCGGGCGGCGCTGCTCGCCTTCGACCGGCACGGCTCGGGCACGTTGATCAACGTGTCGTCGATCGGATCCTTCCACGCACCGCCCGGCGGCACCGCGTACGCCGCGAGCAAGGCCTACGACCTGCACTTCTCCCGGGCCCTGCAACGCGAGGTCGAGGGCAGCGGCATCCGCGTGCAGGTCGTGCTGCCGGGCCCCGTGCGCACCGAGTTCTTCGAGGCCTCCGGCGTGGACTCCTCCTTGTTCCCGCAGGAGTCGTTCGTCGACGCCGGCGACCTCGTCCGCGCCGCGCTCGCCGGCCTGGACATGGGTGAACTCGTCTGCATCCCCACCCTCCCCGACATGACGGCCTGGGAGGACGAGGCCGCGCGGGGGCAGGCACTGCGGAACGCCGCGGGCCTGCGCGGTGCCATCAGCGACCGCTACGCCCGGCCCTGACCAGCACTGACCGGGCCTGACCGGGCCCGGCCGGGCCCCAGGCCTCAGGAGGAGCCGGAGGCGGTGTCCAGCCGGGCGCGCAGCGCCTGGGCGATCGCTCCGGCGGCGGCCAGTTGCTCCGGTGTGAGGGCGTCGACGAACATCTCCCGGACGGCGCCGAGGTGCGGCAGTGTGGCCAGCCGGAAGGCCTGGGCGCCGTCGTCGGTGAGGACCGCCTCGGCGCCCCGGTTGTCGGTGGCGCACTCCACGCGCCGGATCAGCCCGCGCCGTTCCATGCGGCCGAGGTGGTGCGACAGGCGGCTGCGTTCCCAGCCGATCGCCGCCGCGAGCTCGGAGGAGCGCAGGCGGTGGCCCTCGGCCTCGTGCAGCGCGAGCAGGACCGCGTAGTCCCCGGGGGACAGCGCGGAGTCGCTCTGCAGGCGCGACGCGAGATGGGAGCGGAGCCGCTCCGTGGTCTCGATGAAGTCACGCCAGATCCGGAGTTCTTCGGTGGTGGGCAGCGGCCCGTGTCTGCGTCCCATGAGCACCCCTCTGTTTGACACGTCAATCATATCGATGCATGCTTGACGCGTCAATCACTTGGCCGCCGGGCGCGGAGCCGTTCCGGAGGCGACAGGAGGGGACCATGACGCCCACTGCCTTCGAAATGGGCCTGAACTCGTTCGGCGAGATCGCGACGGACGACGGCCGCGCACTGAGCGACGCCGAGACCGTACGGCTGCTCGTCGAGGAGGCCGCGCTGGCCGACGCCGCGGGGCTCGACGTCTTCAGCGTCGGCGAGCACTACCGGCCCGGACACATGGACACCGCCACCCCCGTCCTGCTCTCCGCGATGGCCACCGCCACCGAGCGCATCAGGCTCGGCACCTCGGTGACCGTGCTCAGCACCAACGACCCCGTGCGGCTCTACCACGCGTTCTCCACCCTGGACGCGGTGTCGGACGGCCGCGCGCAACTCGTCCTCGGACGGGCCTCGGTCACCGAGTCGTTCGCCCTGTTCGGCCACGACGTCTCCGACTACGACCGGCTCTTCGACGAGAAGCTCGACCTCTTCATGCGCCTGCAGCGGGAGGAGGAGGTCACCTGGTCCGGCACCGTCCGGACCCCGCTGGCCGGCCAGCTGCTGCGGCCGCGCATGCGCGAGGGCGGCATCCCCACCTGGATCGGCGTCGGCGGCAGCCCCAACTCCACCCTGCGCGCCGCCCGCTACGGGCTGCCGCTGATGCTGGCGATCATCGGCGGCCGCCCGCAGCGTTTCGCGGGCCACGTGGACCTGTTCCGGCGCGGCCTCCAGCAGGCCGGGCACCCCGTCCAGCCCATCGGCCAGCACTCCCTGGGCCTCGTCGCGGACACCGACGAGGAGGCCGTCGAGACCTGGTGGCGGTACTGGGAGCCGGTCATGACCGCGCTCTCCGAGGAGCGCGGCTTCTACCGGCCCTCGTACGAGCGCTACCTGGCGGAGGTCGCCGACGGCGCGCTCTTCGTCGGCTCCCCCGCGACGGTGGCGCACAAGATCGCCCGGGTCGCCCGCGACCTCCACCTGAACCGCTTCGACCTCAAGTACGACATCATGCACCTGCCCCGCCAGGCCCGCGCCCGCACGATCGAACTCCTGGGCCGGGAAGTGGCGCCGATGGTGCGCGAACTGCTCACGAAGGAACCTGCTGATGTCTGACCTCGTCTTCGGCCTCGACACGTTCGGCGACGTACCGGTGGACGACACCGGTGCCCCCGTCTCCCACGCGGCCGCCATCCGGCAGGTCCTCGACGAGGCCGTCGTCGCCGACCAGATCGGCGTCGACGCCATCGCACTCGGTGAGCACCACCGCCCCGAGTACTCGGTGTCGACTCCGGAGACCGTGCTCGCCGGGATCGCCACGCGCACCGAGCGGATCAAGCTCGGCTCCGGCGTCACCGTCCTCAGCTCCGACGACCCCGTCCGCGTCTTCCAGCGCTTCTCGACCGTCGACGCCCTCTCCCAGGGCCGGGCCGAGGTGATCCTGGGCCGCGGGTCCTTCACCGAGTCCTTCCCGCTGTTCGGGTACGACCTCAGCGACTACGACGTGCTCTTCGAGGAGAAGATCGAGCTCTTCGCGAAGCTCCTCGACGAGAAGCCGGTGACCTGGAGCGGCACCACACGGGCCCCGCTGCAGGACGCCGACGTCTTCCCGAAGACCGACTCCGGGCGGCTGCAGACCTGGGTCGGCGTGGGCGGCTCGCCCCAGTCGGTCGTCCGCACCGCGCGCTACGGATTCCCGCTGATGCTCGCCATCATCGGCGGCGCCCCCACGCGCTTCGCGCCCTACATCGACCTGTACCGGCGCGCCGCGGAGCAGTTCGGCACGACAGCCCACCCGGTGGGGATGCACTCCCCCGGCTTCGTCGCGGACACCGACGAGGAGGCGCGCGAGGGGTTCTGGCCCGGCTACAAGGTGATGCGCGACCGCATCGGCAAGCTGCGCGGCTGGCCCCCGGTCCGCCGTGAGGAGTACGACGCCGAGATCGAGCACGGCTCCATGTACGTCGGGTCGCCCGAGACCGTCGCCCGCAAGATCGCCCAGGCCGTCGGCGACCTGGGGGTCGGCCGGTTCGACCTCATCTACACCGTGGGCCCCCAGCCGGTCGGCGCCCGCATGCGTGCCGTCGAGTTGTACGGCACGAAGGTCATCCCCATGGTCCGCGACATCCTCGCGGGCTGACGCCGAAGCTGACGCAGGAACGGAGAGAAGGACATGGACACCGAGGGCGTGCGCACGATCGGCATCCTGGGCGCGGGCAAGGTCGGGACCGTGCTGGCCCGGCTGGCCCTGGCCGCGGGCCACCGCGTGCTGATCGCGGGCTCGGGCGACCCCGCCGCCATCGCGCTCACGGTGGAGGTCCTCACCCCGGGCGCGGTCGCCGTCACCGCCGCCGAGGCCGCCGCCCGGGCCGACCTCGCGGTCCTCGCCCTCCCCCTGGGCAAGTACCGCACCGTCCCGGCGGAGGCGCTGCGCGGCAAGCTCGTGATCGACGCGATGAACTACTGGTGGGAGGTCGACGGCATACGCGACGACCTCACCGACCCGCGCACGTCGTCGAGCGAGACCGTGCAGGCCTTCCTGCCGGGTTCCCGCGTGGTGAAGGCCTTCAACCACATGGGCTACCACGACCTGGAGGACGGGGCCCGGCCCGCCGGGACGCCCGGCCGCAAGGCGATCGCCATCGCCGGCGACGACCCCGGCGACCTCGCCGAGGTCGCCCGCCTCGTGGACGCGCTCGGCTTCGACCCCGTCGTCGCCGGACGGCTCTCGGAGGGCGTCCGTCTGGAACCGGGCACCGAGCCCTTCGGCGCCAACGTCGACGGCGCGGAACTGCGCGCCATGCTCGACCGCTTCCCGCGGACCGACCGCGGACGGACCGTCGCCGAGGCGCGGGCGTAGACACCCGAGTGCCGCCGGGCCCGGGCGGGAGGCGATCGCCTCCCGCCCGGGCCCGGAGTTGTCGGACCCTCGTGTCACGATCTTCAGCATGGATCTCGACACCGTCTTCGCCGGTCTCGGCCGGATCGCCTGGCCGGAGCTGCACCACGCCTACGGCCCCGCCGATGATGTCCCCGACCTGCTGCGGGCGCTGGCCGCCACGGACGAGGAGTCCGCGGAGGAGGCCGAGCAGGAGCTGTGGAGCAGCCTCGTTCACCAGGGCACGGTGTACCGGGCGACGGTTCCCGCCGTGCCCTTCCTGGCGCGCCTCGCGGCGGCGGGTGTGCGCGGCGCGGAACTGCTGGGCATGCTGGGCGCCATAGCCGAGAGCACGATCTCGAACGGCCGGGCGCAGCACGTGCGGCGGTCATCGCACAACTTCCGCTCCTCCTGCCCCTGTTGTCGGACGCCGGCCCCGAGGTGCGGCAGTGTGCGGCCTGGGCGGTCGCCCAGTGCGGGTCCGGGGCCGGAGCGGACGCGCGGGCGGCGTTGCGCTCCCGCTGGACGGTGGAGACCGATCCGACGGTGCGGGCGGACGTGCTGACCGCGTGTGCCGCCGTCGACCCGGGCGCGGCGCAGGAATGGTGCGCGGCGGCGCGGCGGACGGCGGAGCCCCCGCAGGTGCGGGTGGCGGCCTTGCTGGCGATCGTGGACACCGGTCAGCCGTGGGATCGCGACTCGGCCGCCGTCGTGGCGGAGTTGTCTCCGCTGGAGCCGCACACAGCGGGCGGCCAGTGGGAACGCGAGGCTCTGGAGTACCTGGTCACCGGACTCCACGAGCGTGGGGACGCCGACGCCGCGATCGACGTCGCCGTCTCGGCGCTCGGCCGCGCGGCCGAAGCCGTTCGCGCCGGTGCTCACCCCAAGGAGGCCGCCCAGGAGGCGACATGGGCGGCCGAGTGCCTCGCGCTGCGCTCGAGGACCGCCCCGGCACGGCTGCTGCCCGCGATGCTGCCGCTGCTCGACCACCCGGACACCGCGGGCGACGTCATCGACGCGATACGGGACTGGGCCGTACCCGTGCCGCAGTCGGTGCCTCCACTGGTCCGCATGGCCGAAGGGGCGGGAGAGCACGCCGACCGTGCGCTCGCAGCTCTGGTGAGAGTGGGCGCGCCCGAGGCCGCGGACCTCCTGGCGCGAGGGATCGAGGACCGGCCGCGCGCTGTGAAAGCGGCGTTCGATCGCACCACTCAGAGGCCTCCGGCTCCGCTGCCGTGCACCCAGGCGCTGCTCGACGCCGTCCGGGCCCGGCTCGCGGCCCGGACGGACGGCGCCACGACGGCCGGCCCGCGGCAGTCGCTGGTGGCGGGCGGCCTCGCCGACGTCAACGAACCGGTCCACCTCGCGGGTCTCCTGGCCGGTTGGGGCCCCTCCGCCCGCGCGGCGCTGCCCGAACTGATCGCCGCCCTCCCCCATCACACGTTCACGACCGGCCGGGCGCTCGCCGCAGTCGCCGACGCCGGGCGCGACCCGGAGGTGGTCGCCGCGCTCAGGGCCCGCACCGGAACCGGGTCGGTGCCGGACCGGCAGGCGGCCGCGGCCGCGCTCCACACGCTGACGGGCGACGCGACCGCGCTGCTCGCGGTCCTGGGGACCGCCCTCGACGAGCCGAACGGTCCGCGCGACAACTGCCTTCGCGCCGTCGCACCGCTCGGCGAACAGGCGCGTCCGCTGCTGCCCCGTCTCCGGGCGCTGCTGGCCGAACCGGTGGAGAACCGCTCCACCGTCCCCGCGGCCGAAGCGGCGCTGACGGCGGCCACCGTGATCTGGGAACTGACGGGTGATCAGGCTTGCGTGCTGCCCGTCGTCCTGGAAGGCCTGGCCTGGGCCGAGCAGCCCTGGGGCGACCGGGTCAGCCAGCGGGCAGCGGAGGTCGCGGCCCTCGTCGGCCCCGCGGCGCGGGCGGCCGTACCGCGGTTGACGGCGATGCTCGACCACCCGGACACGGCCGCGGCCGCCGTGCGCGCCCTGGTGGCCCTGCACCCCGGCAGCGACCGCCCGGCCGGCGTCCCGCTCACCGAACTCGCCGAGCGCGTCCTCCCCTCGCTGGAGTCGGGCGCGTATCTCAACTCCGCGCTCACCGCGCTGAAGGCCCTGGCCGCCCTCGGCCCCACCGCGTTCACCCCCGCCCAGCTCGAGCGGATGCGCCGACTCGCCGACGGGGAACGCCGCATCGTGGGATCCGGCATACAGATCGACATCATCCGCGACGACGAGGAGTTCCGCGCCGCCGCCCGTACCGTCCTGGCCGGCCTGACGCCCTGACGCCCTGACGCCCTGAACGTCCCTTCCCCGTCGGGCCACGGTCCGCACGGCGCGACTCACAGGAGCGACGACAACGGCAGGAGGAGCAGGACGGCGACGACCGACGCGACGCAGACGCCGAGCGTGCGGGTGCGGGTGGCCTGGGCGACCGTGTCGGCGCCGATCATCAGCGGGGCCCAACGAGACCCTGGGCCGCGCGACACCGTGGTAGGTCGCCTTGTCGAGGCGCTGAACCAGGGCGGGGTTGTCCACAGGCACCCCGGATCGCCTGTGACAGATCGCCTGGCTCGGTGACAGCAGCGAGTCCCGGCGTGGCAGGCGTGTACGGCAGTGAAGTACGGCAACCGCAGCAACCACTGCTGCCCACCGGCGGCCTCAGGCGTCCTCGCCACGTGCCCAGCAGACCTCGGGGACCGCCATGCCCGTAGATCGCATCGAGAGCCTCACCAGCGCGGAGCCCGTACCACTCTCGTGCCGGAGGCCGCAGGCTACGATCAGCTGCGGGGAGGGGACATGGAGACGGCTGGGACTCTTTTCGCTGTGATCATCTACGGGGGCCCTGTTCTGGCGGGCCTGGGACTGATCTTGGCTGCGCTTGTGATTCCCCGGTGGCGTCGTCATGCAGTCGCCCGTATTGAAAGCGAAGCGGCTCGGGCCGTCTGTGGGCCGTCCGAGGCCGCTTGACGGAAGTCGAGGCTGACCAACGACGGCGCATGGCGCGGCCGTGCCGGGCGTCGCGCAGCCGGATCACGCGAAGGCCGGCGTTTCCCGCCACGCGCGTGAACGAGCAGGACGGATTCCGCGGCTCCACCGGGCACCCAGTGCGGGTGGTGAGACGTGGTCGCTCTCGGTCCACTGCTCCCCCGCACGCTCCCGCGTGGGCGCCTGACGCATCCGCTGCCGCCGCAACGCGCCACTGCACATCGCCGGCGAGAAAAGCGACCGCTTGCGGCGGCTGCCCTTGGGACCGTCGTCGTGCACCTCTCTTTGTTCGTCCGGTCCGGAGGCCGACGGCCCATGGGCCTTGAGTGGCGGGAAGAGCCGTACCGACTCCCGGCACGGAACCCGAGGCACCGCATGGCGGGCGGGTCGCACAATGCAGCCAGGTGACCACCTGTCAGGCACGCCTCAGTTCGGGGACCGTCCCGCCAGCACGCCTAACCGAGCACAAGCGCGAGCACGTTGAGTGCGATCAGGCCGGCCGTGAGCAGAAGCGCCGTTGCCGAGACAACCACGAAAGAGAGGGCCACCCTGCCGTTCCCCACACGGTCGGGAGTCGACACGTTGACGGGTTCCAGCGGATCGTAGACCACCCCGAGTAGGCCCCCTGGACGGACGGGCGGCACGTCGAACGGGGCAACCGTCGTGCGTACGCCCTGGCCGCCGTCCGCCGTGAACTCGATCGTGAGTTTGAAGTTTCCGTTCGGCCCCCCTGCGATGTTCACGCACTTCGCCTGAGTCCGGACCCCGCGCTTACGCAATGCGCGGCCTCCCCGGAAGATGCGCCACGAGAGCCACAGGACAAGAGCGGACACAACCGCCAGAATCATCAGACCGAACACTTCATCCCCCCAGATGCCGACCGACGGCCCGCCCAACGGCGCGGGAACGCACGCCATGCGGCAACCGCGCATCACTCTAGGGCCGTTGATCCACGCAAGTCACCTCGACGTCGACTCCACGGTCTGCCGGGCCCATCACACACGCGGTAGGAGCCCGCAAACGGGGCAAGCTGCAGAAGGAGCCGCCCGGTGGTGTCTTCGTCGAGCCGGGTGACCATGGGCCGGGGCGCTCGCGCGGCGGGTTCACCACCAAAGTGCACCTGGCGGTCGAACGGGGGCAGAATCCCATGTCGATCGTCGTGACCGCCGGACAGCGGGGCGACTCTCCCCAGTTTGAGACGGTCCTGGAGCGTGTACGGGTTCCCCGCCCTGGTCCCGGCAGTCCCCGAACCCGGCCCCGGCGGGTACGGGCGGACAAGGCCTACGCGTCCCGTGGCAACCGGGCCTACCTGCGCAGGCGCGGCATCCGCTGCACCATCCCCGGCAAAGCCGAGCAGGCCCCCAACCGCACGATGCGAGGATCCCGAGGCGGTCGGCCTCCCGCATTCGACCCGGTCGACTCCCGGGAGCGCCACGCAGTCGAGTGCGGCGTCAACCGGCTCAAGAGGTATCGGGCCGTGGCCACACGCTACGACACCAAGCAGGTCCGCTACGAGGCCACGGTCTTCGTAGCAGCCATCAACGAATGGCTGTGACCAGCACATGTGATACCCGCTCAAAGGGAGCGCGCAGGCATGGACCTGCAGTTACTCCCCGGCTGCGTCAAGCAAGATCTGTGCCAGCTCGCGCGGCTGGGAGAACATCGGCCAGTGGCCGGTGTCCATCTTGACCAGCTGCCAGTACTCGCTGTTCAGCAGTTCGGCCACGTCGTCGTCGAGCTCGGCCCCGGCGAGTAGACACTGGATGTACGTCGCCGGAAGGTCACCGAGCAGCCCTGCGAGCAGGGCGGGCTCGGTCAGCGTGGCGCCCGGGTGCGGCGTCGAGCCACGCACGAGGCGTGCGATCTGCTCATCGGTGAGACCCTCGCCGTCGTAGTGAGCTGCGGGCACGAGCGGCCAAAACCCTCCATTTTCGGCGATCGATGCCTTCACCCCCGCCCCGCCGTCCGGCCAGACGGAGGCAAAGGACTCGCCATCAGTTGGAACACTGGAGTCGACGAATACCACGCGGGCCAGCCGGTCGCCGATCCGCTCCGCGGCCTGACCGACCGGGATGCCCGAGTAGCTGTGACCGACCAGGACGACGTCACACAGACCCTGGCGTTCGACCTCGGCAACAATGTCCTGGACGTGGGTCTGCTGCCCTGCCAGCACACCCCGCTTGTCAGCAAGACCGGACAGCGTCAACGGGTAAACGCCGTGGCCGGCCGCACGCAGATACGGCACCACCTCGTCCCACGCCCACGCCCCGAGCCGCGCACCTGCAACCAGCACGAAATTCACCATGCCCGCACCGTAGCGGGGCAGCCTGACGATCGCCCTGAAAATATTTTCGACGCACTCCCTAGCGGGTTTCCTCAACAACCGAGTGCCCTCCCGGGTCGCCTCGGGCCGTGGAAGGGCACTCGCTGGTGACCGAAGCCGACAACCGCCGACAGCCCAGCAGCAGCAGCAGCTCAGAGCAGTGATCGATCCGGTGACCGCAGGTCACCGCCACCGGGCGTCGGTTACGGCTGTGGAAATCATGTGGCGTCGAGCTGAGCGGCCAAGAACACCGCTGCCACCGAGGGGCGGACTGCGTACGTTGCACCCACGCTCCCCTCGGGAGCCTCCCACCAGTAGAACGGAAGTCGCCGCTCACTGTTGCCGTGTCCCTTGCTCATCCCGGACAGCACCCCCGCCACGCGCCGCGCCGGATCGCTCTCGTTCGGCCCGCCCAGGGCCTTGTCCACCAACTCCGTGCAGTGGATCGCGCGACCAGGGTTGCGCAGCAGGTACCGGAACACCTTCCAGGCCTGCGGAGCGAGTTCGGCCAAGAACTTCGCGGCGCGCTCCAAGTCCTGCGGACCCCACTCCGAGTCCCGGTAGTGCCCTGCTTCACCAGAGTGCTTATCCCATCGTGGATCAGCCTCAGTCAGATACGCCGTCATGCCCGCCCCCAACACTTCACCTGTACGTGCGCGTCGTACGCACCGTACAGATTCGCCGGGACACTGCGTGCCGAATCCGTGTCGAGGTTCTACCGGCAAGCAGTCCGGCTGAGGAAACACACGGGTCGAGAGGAGGACGGGACGCCGCCACAGAGCGCCTTCCTGTCGCTGGAGGCAAGTTCGATCACGGATGATCAAGGCCCAACGCCGCTGGAAGGCCTCGGATCCATGTGGCTCGGTCCGGCTCGTCTGCGGCCACGCGCTCCAGCGCTTCGAGGAATCGCCGACGCTCACCAGAGCTCATCTTGCCGAGCTCCGAGGCGATCCCCTCCAGGGCACTCAACGCCATGTGCGAGTCGTGCCCTACCTGGACGAGATCCTCCAGGATCGCCACCGCCGTCAAAAGCGCTTTGACCACCTCGTCGCCGGGAACCACGGCCTCACCCTTCTTCCGCACGGTTGATCAGGAGGAGATGGTGTCACCCAAGGAGGGGTTCAGGGGGTTCGGTGTCGAAGCTCTGCGCCCGCTCACACGGACTCGGGACGCCAGCGCTCCGCGGCGCGGGCTCGCCCCACGCAGTGCGCGTCGAGCGTCTACTGCTTCCCGCCCATCCCGTCCAACCCGGCACCGATCTCCCGGGTCCGCCGGGCAGGGTCCGCCCTCTCGGCCCGGGGAGGGACGTGGTGGAGTCCGGAACTCGATTGCGCCTGTGGCATGCGCATGCGCAAGGATGTGCGCCCGCGTCCCGACCTCCGTGCACCAGTGCTCGACGAACTCCCGGTCGTCGTCGTTCAACGCACTCCCGACCAGGACACTCGCTGCCTCGGTCTCGTGCGAGCGGTCGCCCAGGGCGCTCCAGCGTCTCGACCGCAACCTCGTGAGGCAGCGCGGGAGGGTTCCGGAAGCTGCGGTGTGTATGCACCCCGCGAGACTACGCGGACCCGCAACACCGACATCTGCCGGTCCGCACCGGAACGGCGCGAACGCTGCCCGTGATGCGGCACTGGCGACCGATCCGGCCGCAGCCACGCCTCGGACGGTTTCCGGACGGCCGGGTGCGCGGCGACCAGGCCGGACAGGGCATACGCGACCTTCTCCGTCCCGGCCGTCGCCGCCGTCGACGCCCGGAGCCGGACAGGCCCCGGATCGGACGCGCGAGGCACCTTGTCGGCGGCGGGACGCCGGACGGGGCAACCGCTCCGCGTACGACCTCGCCGTCGCCCTGGTGGACTCGGCGGGAACGTGTCCGTATGTGGCTTCTGTCACAAAAGAGCCGGTTGCTTGGTCTGTCAAGTAACCGGCGGATTTTCGACCGTCCGCCGCGAGACCGATCCCACCCCCAGGCAAGGACGACGGTTCGATGACCACGAAGAGCTTCGAGACTGTCTCGCTCGGTAAGCGATCGAACAGGCTCGAGATACCCGACACGGCGATCGCGATGCTCGACGAGCAGGGAACCGTCGTCGGATGGACGCAGGCCGCCGAACACCTCGTCGGGCACCTGGCCGGATGTGTGGTCGGCAGGCCGGCCGCACTGGTGCTGCCGCTGTTCGGCGAGCGGCAGAGCACATCGGACTTCGTCAAGCACTGCCGTGCGCAGAACGGCTGGTCGGGGACGACGGCGGTGCGTCACCGGGACGGACGCGTGATCGAGGCATGCCTGCGGATCACGATGCTGCGCGGTCTCGCCGGAGCGGTGCGCTGGTTCGTCTCGCTGGTCGACACCGGCACGCTCTCCGGTGACGCGATGAGCAGCCTGGTGAGTGGACCGCTTCTGGGCCGCGCTCCGATCGGGGTCGCCGTACGCGACCCGCAACTGCGCTGCGTGTTCGCCAATGACGTGATGGCGGAGCATGACGGTATCCCGTGCGACCAGCGGCTCGGACGCCGGCTGACCGAGGTGGCTCCCGGCCCCCGGGCGGAGGCGCTCGAGGCCATGACGCAGCAGGTGCTGCTGAGCGGCACCACGAAGGTGTACGAGTACCGGACGTGGCTGCCGGTGGGCAAGGGCCATGGGTACCCTCTCGCGGCCTCGTTCCAACGGCTCCAGGGCGCCGACGGCGCATCGCTGGGGGTGTGTCTGGTCAGTGCCGACATCGCCGAGAGCCGTCTGATGCGGGAGCGCCTCGCCGTGGTGGGCGGGGCCGGAACGCGGCTCGGCGGGACGCTGGACGTGATGCAGACCAGTCAGGAGCTGGCCGACATCGCGGTACCGCTGCTCGCCGACTTCGTCGCCGTGGATCTGGAGCAGTCGGCGCCGTCCGGTGAGGGCTCGCCCGCCCGTACGGGGGCCACGGGCGAACGCCGGCCGGCTCTGCGCCGTGCGGGGCTGGCCTCGATCCATGAAGGGACCCCGGAGTCGCCGTGGGTGCGCGGGGGACCGGTCACGGTGCCGGCGGCGTCGCCGTTCTTGAAGGTCCTGAGCACGGGGAGAACTCACCTGGAGCCACTTCTGGACACCGCTCCGGGGACATGGATGGACCAGGTCCCAGCGATTCGGGACAGGGTCCGCGCGCACGGGGCCCACTCCCTGATGGTCGTCCCGATCCGGGGGCGGAACGCCCTCCTGGGTGTGGCGCTGTTCCTGCGCACCACGGATCCCACGCCGTTCCAGGAGGGTGACCTGCTGCTGGCCGAAGAACTGGTCGGGCGCGCCGCGCGGGCGCTGGACGTCGCGCGGCAGTACGCGCGCGAGCAGGCCGCGGCCCTGACCCTGCAGCGCAATCTGCTCCCCCGCAGACTGCGGGGCGGCACGGCGGTCGAGGCCGCGTCGCGCTACCTCCCGGCGGACCTGGACCACGGGGTCGGCGGCGACTGGTTCGACGTCATCCCGCTCTCCGGCGCCCGCGTGGCGCTCGTCGTGGGCGACGTCGTCGGGCACGGTCTCCACGCCGCGGCGACCATGGGCACGCTCCGCGCCGCCGTCCGCACCCTGGCCGACATGGAGCTGCCACCCGCCGAGCTGCTGTCCCGCCTCGACGACACGATCCAGCGACTGGTCGAGGAGGAGGACACCGAGCCCGTGAACGGGACGGCGGCGGTCGTGGGCGCCACGTGTCTGTACGCCGTCTACGACCCGGCCACCCGCGTGTGCACGATGGCACGGGCCGGGCATCCCCCGCCCGCGATCGTCGACCCGCAGGGCCGGGTCACCTTCCCGGACCTGCCCGCCGGAGCGCCGCTCGGCCTCGGCCTCGGCCTCGGCGACCCGTTCCAGTCCGTGGAGCTGGAGCTGCCCGAGGGGAGCCTCATCGCCCTCTACACCGACGGCCTGGTCGAGTCCCGCGACCACAACATCGAGGAGGGGATGAACAGTCTGGGCGACGCCCTCGCCGAGCCGGACGGATCCCTGGAGGACCTCTGCGACCGTGCGACGCAGTCCGTCGCCGGACAGGTGTCGTGCGACGACGTCACCCTGCTCCTGGTTCGGACCTGCTCACTCGGCGCCAGCCGGTCGGCCTCCTGGACACTGCCAAGTGACGGTCATGCCGCGGGCGAGGCCCGGCAGTTGGTCGCCGGCCAGATGGGCGCCTGGGGTCTGGACGGCCTCATGGACTCCACCCAGCTGATCGTCAGCGAACTCGTCACCAACGCCGTGCGCCACGGATCCGGCGCCGTCACCCTGTGCCTGAAGCGGCACGCCGTCCTGACCTGCGAGGTGTCCGACACCAACGTCTGCGCCCCGCGGGTGCGCAACGCCGGCATCACGGACGAGAACGGCCGCGGCCTGTTCCTGATCGCACAGCTCTCCCGCCGCTGGGGGTCCCGGCCTGCGCCGGGCGGCAAGGTCGTCTGGGTCGAGCAGGACCTGCCCGGCGACTCCGGCGACCCATCACGTCTGCGGGCCGCCTGAGAGGGCGCCGGCCGCGCGGAGGAGTCGCTCGATCCGGTCGAGGTGGCGATGTCGTTCTCCGGCCGCTCCTCGGGGGTCCACGGCCCGACACCCCTCCCTGGGGCGTGGCCGGTCTCAGGGAGGTGCGGAACCGGTCTTTCGGGTGGCGGGTGTTGACCGGGCACGTGACTGCCCCTGCCCGACATGTGGTGGTCACCCTCCCTTCCCGGCGCAGACACCCGCCCGGTCGCGGGGCGCTGCACGATCTTGGGACGTGACTACCAGCACCGCTCTGCGCACCCTCGACCGCCGCCGGTTCCTCGCCCTCGCGGGCGGCACCTTCGGCGTCCTGGCCGCGGGCCAGTTGACCGAGGCGCTCTCCGCGCGCGCCGCGGAACTGGACCCCGCGCCCTTCTCGCTTGGCGTCGCCTCCGGCGACCCGGACCACCACAGCGTCGTCCTGTGGACCCGTCTGGTGCCCGACCCGCTCGACGCGGAGACCGGCGGCATGCCCGCGACGCCCGTCGAGGTGCGGTGGGAGGTGGCGAAGGACGAGTCCTTCAGGAAGGTCGTGGCGAGCGGCGCGGTGACGGCGCTGCCCGAGTCCGCGCACACGGTGCACGTCGTCGTGGACGACCTGGCCCCCGACCGCTGGTACTGGTACCGCTTCCAGTACGGCGAGGTCCGCAGCCGCACCGGCCGCACCCGGACCATGCCGCCGCCCGGGGCGAAGGCCGACCGGATGCGGTTCGCGTTCGTGTCGTGCCAGTCGTGGACCGGCGGCGCCTATCCCGCCTACCGCGATCTGGCGGAGCAGGACCTCGACTTCGTCCTCCACCTCGGCGACTACATCTACGAGACGACGGCCGGCAGCCTCACCGAGTTCCGCCGGCTGCACGCTCTCTACAAGACCTCGCCCGAACTGCGCGCGGCCCACGCCCGGTTCCCGTTCTTCGTCACCTGGGACGACCACGAGGTCCAGAACAACTACGCGGCGGACGTGCCGGGCGGCGCCGGCGACGGCCGTCCCTTCCTGGAGCGCCGCGGCAACGGCTATCAGGCGTACTACGAGCACCTGCCGCTGCGGCCGGAGCAGCGGCCCACCGGCCCCGACGCGCTGATGTACCGTCAGGTCCGGTTCGGGAAGCTCGCCGAGTTCAGCGTGCTCGACACCCGCCAGTACCGCACCGACCAGGCGTACGGGGACGGCCGCAAGGAGCCGGGTCCCGAGGTGTGGAACCCGGAGCGCACGATGACGGGTCCGGAGCAGGAGAAGTGGCTGCTCGGCAATCTGGACCACTCCAAGGCGCAGTGGAACGTCATCGCCCAGCAGACCATCATGGCCGCCTTCGACTACGACCTCGGCCCGGGGAAGATCGTCAATCTCGACCAGTGGGACGGGTACGCGGGTGCCCGCGCCCGCATCCTCGACTTCCTCGCCGACCGCGACGTCGCCAACCCGGTCGTCCTGAGCGGCGACTGGCACACGCACTGGGTCAACGACCTCACGACGGACTTCGACGACCCGCACGCGCCGGTCGTCGCCACCGAGTTCGTCGGCACGTCGATCTCCTCCGGTGCCGGCTGGGACGCCGACGTCCGCGCGGGCCTCGTCGCGAACCCGCACGTGAAGTTCTACAACGGCACCTACCGCGGCTATGTGATGTGCGACGTGACCCCCGACCGCTGGCGCGCCGACCTGCGCATCGTCCTCAAGGGCGACGACGCCGCCTCGCCCGCCTTCACCATCGCCGCCTTCGAGGTCCGCGACGGGCTGCCCGGGGCCCGGCGGATCGACGCCGGCGACGGGCTGGTGGGCCGGATCGCCGACAAGGCGACCGGGAAGGCGCTCGCAAACGTCCAGGTCACCGTCACGGCGGAGGACGGCACCCGCTTCGCGGCCGTCACCACCGACACCACCGGCGAGTACCTGGCGTTCGCGCCGCCCGGCCGGTACACGGTCGCCGTCAACGGCGTCGGCTACGAACCGGGGACCGCCACTGCCGTCGTGCGCGCGGGGGCGCAGACCCGGGGCGACGTCGCCCTGACGCGTGCCGCGGTACGGGCCGGCACCGGCCGTCCGGTGCCGGGGCCGCAGTCGCAGGCGGCGGCCACGGACGTCACGCTGTCCAACGGCATGCTGTCGCTGGCCGTGTCGGCGGGTTCCCAGGATCCGCAGCTGCCCGCGGTGACCCTGGGCAAGCCGCTGGACCTGGCGGCCGTGGGCCATCTGGACCAGCTGGACTGGATGAACCTGCCGTACGCCTCGACGGCTCGCCCGCGCGGGAGCAACGCCTGGCAGCAGCTCACCGTACGGTCCACGGCCCTGGAGGTGCTCTCCGCAGGCGGCCCGGTGGCCTCCGCGCGGGCCACCGGCGCCACCACCCAGGTCCCCGACGTCGAGGTGGTCACGACCTTCACGATCGGCGAGGGCGAGCCCTGGGTCACCGCCGAGAGCGTCTTCACCAACCGTGGGACGCAGGCCCGTACCTTCTGGCTGGGCGACGTCCTGGACCACGACGGCGCCGGCCAGCGCAGCGGCGTCGCCGGGTACGGCACCGTGACCGCCTCGGCCCCGGCCGACTTCGAGCCGACGGCTCCCTGGGTCGGCATGACCGGTTCCGACGGCCAGACGTACGGCCTGCTCTACGACGAGCCGGGCTTCACCGCGTACGCCTGCGGGATCTGGGTGATGACCCAGCGCCAGGTGACGATCGAACCGGGCGCCGCGTTCACCCTGCGGCGCCGGATCGCGGCCGTCGACAACGGCGGCGCGGCCGACCCGTTCGCGGTGCTCGCCGGGCTCTGATCCGGTCACCGGCCCGACGCGGCGGCGGTCCCCCGGTCCCGGGGCCGCCGCCGCGGCCCACCGCCGGTCAGCGGTTGGTGGACTCCAGCGCCCGCGCGGTGTAGCGCGCGCCGCTCACCTCCCCGGCCGGGACGGCGGCGCCGAGCGCGGCCAGTTCGTCCTGCGACAGGACGAGGTCGGCGGCGGCGTTCTCCTCGAGGTACTTCCGCCGCTTCGTGCCGGGGATGGCGACGGCCCCCTGCGCGTTGACCCAGGCGAGCGCGACCTGTCCCGGTGTCGCGCCGCGCACCCGCGCGATCTCCCGTACGCGCTCCACCAGGACGAGGTTCGCGGCGATGTTCTCCGGCGAGAAGCGGGGCAGCCCCCGGCGCGCGTCGTCCGGTGCCAGGTCGTCGACGCTGCGGATCGCTCCGCTGAGGAAGCCCCGGCCCATGGGCGAGGAGGCGACCAGGCCGATGCCCAGTTCGTCCATCGTGGCCTTGCGGCCGTTGTCCAGCAGATCCTGCGTGAACAGCGACATCTCCGACTGGACCGCGGTCAGGGGGTGGACGGCGTGGGCCCGGCGGATGGTCTGCGAGGAGACCTCGGACAGCCCGATGTAGCGGACCTTGCCCGCGGTGACCAGCTCGGCCATCGCGCCGACGGTGTCCTCCACCGGCGTGCCTGGATCGACGCGGTGCATGTAGTACAGGTCGATCACGTCGGTGCCCAGGTGGCGCAGCGAGCGCTCCACGGCCCGGCGGATGTGCTCCGGCCTGCCGTCCAGGGGGCCGGGCGTGCCGTCGTCGGCGAAGTCGAGGCCGAACTTCGTCGCCAGGACGATCTCGTCCCGGCGGTGCCCCAGCGCGCGGGCGATCAGCCTCTCGTTCTCGAAGGGGCCGTAGGACTCGGCCGTGTCGATGAACGTGACGCCCAGGTCCACCGCGCGGTTGAGCGTGATCACGGATTCCCGCTCGTCGCCCGCACCGTAGTCCACGCTCATCCCCATCGCACCCAGGCCCTGCACCGGTACGCGCAGTCCCTGACCGCCGAGGTCCACCGTCCGCATCGAGAATCCCGCTCCCAGTCGTGTCGATCCGCCGCCCCGGTGCGCCGAAGCGCACGGGCGGTCGTCCTCCACGACCATGACCGGCCGGCTCGCGTATCCGTGACACCGGCCCGGACACGGGCTCCGGCACCGGGCGGGAGCGGGTGGCTAGGTGTTGCGGATGGCGTCCACCAGGCCCGCGACGAGGGTGGCCCGCTCGGCCATGGTGTCGACGACCAGGTACTCGTGGTCGGCGTGCGCCCCGCCCCCGACCGCTCCGAGGCCGTCGAGGGTCGGCACGCCCAGCGCGGCCGTGAAATTGCCGTCGCTGCCGCCGCCCACCACCCTGCCCTCGATGCCCGGGTGCAACCGCCGCGCCAGGGCGAGGAGTCCGGCCGAGGCCGACTCCGGCATCGGGGGCCGGTGGACGCCTCCGCGGACCGAGATGCGCGCTCCCTCGACGTGCGGGGTCAGGCCGGCGAAGCCGGCCTCGACGCGGTCCTTCTCCTCCGCGCTCGCGACCCGGACGTCGGCGACGACCGTCGCCCGGGCGGGCACCACGTTGTCGACGGTGCCCGCCGACGCCACCGTCGGGGTGACGGTCGTACCGGCCTCTGGCCGGCCGAGCGCCGCGACGGCCAGCACCTGGTGCGCGGCCTCGACGAGCGCGTTGACACCGGCCTCGGGCTCCAGTCCGGCGTGCGAGGGCCGGCCGGCGACGGTGACCTCGAACGTGCCGCACCCCTTGCGGCCCGTCTTCAGTGCCCCGCCCTCGGCGGCCCCCTCGAAGACGAGTACGGCGCCGCAGGCGAGGGCCCGCTCCTCGATCAGGGCCCGCGAGTGCGGGGAGCCGACCTCCTCGTCGCAGGTCACGAGGATCTCGACGCCCGAACGGTCCTCCAGCAGGGCGACGCCGTGGACGGCCTGGACGAGACCGCCCAGCATGTCGAAGACGCCGGGACCGGTGACGCGGCCGCCGGCGACGGTGAACGGGCGCCGGGCGAGGGTGCCGAGCGGGAACACCGTGTCGTGGTGCCCGAGGATCAGCACCATGGGGTCGCCCCCGCCCGACCAGCGCACATGCGGCCCGCCCGGGCTCTCCACCCAGACGGCCTGACCGCCGAGGCGCCTTTCGAGCACACCGGCGACGGCCTTGGCCGACACCGTCAGGGCGTCGACGTCACGGGACGGGGACTCGACCTCGACGAGCGTCCTGAGGTCCTCGATCATCGCGTCGACACTCACCGGGCCGGTCATGCGCATCGTCATGCCGCAAGGCTACTGAGCCGGCTGCCGCGCGCTCATGTCACCCACCGGCCTCGCGGGCCACGCGCTCGAGCCGGTTGCGGTACTCCTCCCACCAGGCACCGTCGCCCGGCGGGATGCTGTCGTTGCCCTGCAGGAAGCCGGCGCTGCCGTCGATGAACTCGCGGAGGATGTCGGCGTGGCCCGCGTGCCGCTGGGTGTCCGCGATCACGCGCACGAGCACATGGTTCAGGGTCACCTCCCGCCTCTCCTCCGGCCACCAGGGGACGTGGCCCACCGCGTCGAGAGACAGCGCCTCGACGGTGGCGTTCGCATGAGCCCAGGCGCCGCGGTACAGCCCGGTGATCTCCTCGCGCGACTCGTCCGCGGTGGCCCACATGTCGGCGTTGGCCTCGGCGTCCTCCCGGTACCAGGAGGGCCACTCGTCCGTGAAGAACGGCCGTCCGAAGGTGTCGCCCAGGTAGCCCAGCTCCACACCGGCGGCGTGCTTGACCAACCCCAGGAGATTGGTCCCCGTGGGCGTCAGGGGGCGGCGGACGTCGTACTCCGAGAGCCCCTCCATCTTCCACAGCAGGGTGTCCCGCGCGTCCTGCAGGTACCGGAGGAGATCCGCCTTGGGATTCGGTTCGATCATGCCGGGCAGTCTCCCACCCGCCACCGACAGCGGCCCCCCGCACGGGCGGTCGCGGGCGGAGAGGAGCCTGCCGGGGCGCAGCGCGGGGCGGTCTGCCTTTCACCCGCCGCTCCCCCGGAGTTCGCCTGGACGATCTTCGGCCGCGTCAGGGTCGAGACCTGCCCTGTCACCGGATCGACCGAGGGAAACCATGCGAGCACGAACCAAGATCGCCTCAGCCGCGGCAGCCTGCCTGGCGGCGGCGGCACTCATGGCGGCCACCGGCCTCGGATCCGCCGAGGCCTCGACCCCGGCGGTCGCGAAGGCGGCCGTCGCGGCCCCCGCGCAGTACACGGCCGAACTCCGACACACCTTCGCCGCATTCGACGCGAGGCAGGGTGTCGCCGTCGACCGGAAGTACTTCTACGCCGTCAACAACCAGACCATCACCAAGCACGACAAGGAGACCGGCAGGCCGCTCCTGCAGTTCGTCGGCGACCCCGACGGCCCGATCATCCACATGGACAGCGCCACCGTGGTCGGTGACAAGCTGTACGCGGCGACCTCGAACTACAACGTCACGCCGGAGAAGAGCTCCGTCGAGGTGTTCGACACCCGGACGATGAAGCACATCGACACCTTCAGCTTCGGCATCGACCGCGGCTCGCTGACCTGGCTGGACCGGCACGACGGGGCGTGGTGGGCGGCCTTCGCCAATTACGACAAGCCCCCGGCGGGCTCGACCGAGCCGTACGGCGGCACCGACAACACGCAGATCGTCAAGCTCGACGACCGGTTCCGGGTCGTGGAGGCCTGGACGCTGCCGCAGGAACTCCTCGACAAGGTCCGGCCGATGAGCAACTCCGGAGGTTCGTGGGGCCCCGACGGCCGGCTGTGGATCACCGGCCACGACTACGACGAGGCCTATGTGATGGACGTCCCGTCCGAGGGCTCGGACCTGCGCTGGGTGGCGACCGTCAAGCTGCCCGACGTCGAGGGCCAGGCCATCGCCTGGGACCGCTCCGGCGGGACCCCCGAGTTGTGGACGATCAAGCGCTCCACCGAGCAGGTGCTGGTCTTCAGGGCCCCCTACGCCTCGATCGAGGACCGGAACACCCGCCAGTGGAAGGTCGTCGGCCCGGGCCACTTCGTGGAATGACGCCCCTCGCGTCCGCCGCGCGTCGTGGGCTGCCCACGCCGCCCGGCGGACGCCTCCCCATGGCCGGGGTCCGTGTGCGGCGGAGGCTGATCGGGCGGCGGTACCTCTCCCGTGCCTGACCCTGCTTGCGGATGAAGGGCGGCGGCTGCGAGAGTCACGCCGTGGCCGTCGTCGTCGGAGACAGGAGCAGGTTCGCCGCCGAGGTCGGCGAGTGGGACCATGCGCTGCGCCGAGTCGACCTCTGGGCTGCGGGGCAGTGGCTGACCTGCGACGACAACATGGCCTTCGTCGAGCAGTTCCGCCTCGCCGTACTGGACACGGCCACGTGGCTGCGCTGCGGTCAGGGCTCTCCGCCGCCGTTCGGCGGCCTGTCGCCGGAAGCCGCACACAGGCGCCTCATGCTCCACGCCGGGGACGACGAGACCGAAGCCGAGTACGAGCTGCGCAGCCGGTTCTCGGCACTGCGCTGGGGACCCACGACGGACAACGTGACGGCCCACCTGTTCCGCGACGGGGACCGCTTGGCGATCACGCTGCAGTTCCGGCGAAGGCATCACCTGCATGGGCGTCCCGAGCACGCGGGCGAGATCTTCGTGGCCGAGGTCGCGGCCGCGGAGTTCATCGGAGTCCTCGAGGACCTTGTGGCCGTCCTCGACGGCCGGCGTGAGGAACCGCCCGTCACCGGCTGACGATCCGGATGTGCCGCCGGCCCGGATCGGCCCTGCCGACCGCCCGATTCCTGCGCGCACAGGGGCATAGCAGGGGGCCGCCGCGGACGTCATCAAGGGCAGCAAGCCCGCCGAGGAAGATCCCGGAACGGCCAGGACAACCCGAGAAGGTGACGATGGATGCCGAGGCGCAGGAAAACTTCACGGAGTTCGTGGAGAACAGGTCCTCCGCGCTGCTGAAGACCGCCGTCCTGCTCAGCGGCGGCGACCGGCACGCGGCCGAGGATCTGCTGCAGAACGCGCTGATCAAGGCCGCTGGTCGCTGGCACCGCATCGAGGAGCCCGAGCCGTACGTACGGCAGATCCTCTACCGCCAGCAGGTGAGCCGCTGGCGGCTGAAGTGGCCGCGGCGCGAAGTGAGCGTCGCCGCGCCGCCGGAGAGCCCCGTGCGCCACGGCGCCGACGACGGGCCCGGCGCGGCCGACCTGCGCATCGTCATGCGCGCCGCGCTGGCCCGGCTCACCGCCCGTCAGCGCACCGTCCTGGTCCTGCGGTACTTCGAGGACCTACCCGAGGCCGACGTCGCCCGTCTGCTGGGCTGCTCGGTCGGGACGGTCCGGTCCACCACGCACCGTTCACTGGCCCGGCTACGGGGGCTGGCCCCCGAACTGGCCGCACTCGGCCCCGCGGACGCCGAGCAGCAGCCGTCGCGTGACTTCTCGCCCATGGAGGTGCGTCCGTGAACGCCGACGAACTGCTCCGCGACTCGCTGCACGAACAGGCCGCCGGACAGCCGCCCCTGGGACCGGGCTTCGCCGAGCGGGTGCTGACGGTCCGAAGGCGCCGTCGGACCCGGGCGCTGGCGTGCGCCGCCGCGGCAACCGCCGCCGTGGTCGCCATCGCGGTGGCCGTCCCGCTCCTGGCCGCCGACAGGGACCACGTCCACGTCTCGAGCGGGACGCACCCACACGACATCCTCGCCCACCCGGACCAGACGCCGCCTCGCAACCTGATCGCGGCGGGGAACGTCGCGCTGGCCGCGTACTACACCTGGAGCAACGTCAAGCAGACGGACGACCGCGCCGTCACCCTCCGCGATTACCGGCTCCTCGACCAGAAGAGCGGTACGTACGTGGAGTCGCCCGAGTGGTCCTTCCTGGACGTCGCCCCCGGCATGCGGACCGCCGCCGTCCTGGAGAAGGACCTGCCCGCCAGGCGGATCGGCCTGCTCGACCTGTTCACCGGCAAGGTCGAGCGCTGGATCGCCCTCGACCGCGGCGTCGCGTCCGTCGCATTCTCGCCCGACGGCGGCAAGCTCGTCGCGACGACGTACGACGAGAACCCCGACCTGCGGTACAGGGCGGATTACGACAGCGACGGCGACGGCGAGAAGAACGACTGGATGCCGCAGATGGGCCAGTCGAGCCGGACCGGCTTCTACGTCCTGGACGTGAACTCCGGAAAGGGCTCATGGAGCGAGGTCACCGACGTCGACGAGCTGAACACACGTCAGGACTTCGCCTTCAGCCACGACGGCAAACTGGTCTATTCCGGTCTCAGCACGGAACCCCACATGCAGTACTACGACTTCGCGGGCAAGAAGGTCGCCAGGCCCGCCGACGAGGCGTACGTGCACTGGGCCAACGCAGCAGGGCTCTCCCCGGACGGCAGGCTCGTCGCGGGCGGCTTCGCGGGCGACGACAAGCAGACCGCCTCTGTGCTCCTCGACCCCCACACCGGCGAGGCGGTCACCAAAGTACGCGGGCAGCAGCTGCTCGCCTGGGCCGACGACAAACGGCTGATCGCCTGGGACATCACCCCAGGATCGAACGAGTTCCACAACCGGCTCGTGCTCGTCACGATCGGCAGCGACAAGGTCGTGCCGCTGAGCGGATTCCGGAAGGGCAACGACGGCGCGGCCGGGCGTTGGACGCCGATCTTCGCCGAACGGTGACCAGGCGGGCCCGCCGGCCGCTCCCGGCCGGCGGCCTGCAGCGGTGCGCCGACCCGGCCCGCGGGGAGCACGAGCAGTTCGTCGGCTGCGGCCCCGCACGGCGCGGGAGACGGTCAGGGGGCGCTGTCGCCGGCGAGGTGCAGCGACCCCTGCGGGGCGTGGTCCGGCGCAAGCCCGTCGGCTCACCGCACGCGGGTGCCGGCGCGGAAGACCGCCCGAACGTCGAGGACGGCCGAAGGGTCGTGCTCGAGGTCGCCGTCGACGACGAGGAGGTCGGCGTCGGCGCCGGCGGAGATGCGGCCCTTGCGGCCCTCCACGCGGCACAGGCGGGCCGCCGAGCTGGTCATGGACCTGAGCGCGTCCAGCGGCGCGACGCCCAGTAGCGCCAGGTTGGCCACGCCGTGCGGGAGGACGTCGTGGGGCTTCGCGGGCCCGATACCGGCGTCCGAGCCGATGACGACGTTGGCGCCGTGCTTGTGCAGCGTGCCGTAGGTGTCCATGACGGCGTTGACGTAGTCGGCCTGGGGCTTGGGCAGCCGCATGTGCTCCTCGGGGTCCAGCCCCAGCGTCAGGCTGACGAAGGTTCCCTTCGCCACGATGGCGTCGACGAGGCCGGGGTCGGCGGCCATGCCGTGCCCGGTGAGGAAGGAGACGTGCTCCACGCTGTCGACGCCCGCTTCCACGGCGTCGCGGATGGCCTGGACGCCATGGGCGTGCGCGGCCACCGGCAGCCCGAGGCGGTGTGCTTCGTCCACGACGGTTCGCAGGTCGTCCAGGCTGTACTGGGACGCGTGCGGCGGTACCGAACCGGGTGTCATGTGGCCACCGCTGGCCATGATCTTGACGACGCCGCAGCCGCGGGCATGGCGCCGGCGTACGGCGGCGCGAAGCGCTTCGGTGCCCTCGACCTCGCCGCCGAAGAAGTGGCAGTGGCCGCCCGGTGTGGTCAGCGGAGGGCCGGCGGCCAGGATCTCCGGGCCCAGTTCCGGGTGCACGCTCATCTCCTCCACGAGGTCCAGCAGGAGGTAGCCGCGGTCGCCGAGGTCGCGCACGGTGGTGATGCCGGCCAGCAGGGCGGAGCGGGCCGCGGTCCGCATGTGCGTGAGCAGGTCGCCGTCCGATGTGGAGGCCAGGGACGTGACGGGGTCCGTCCCGGCGTCGAAGGCGAGGTGGACGTGTGTGTCGATCAGGCCCGGCAGCAGGCAGGCCGAGGCGCCGAAGTCGATGACCTCGCTGCCGTCGGCGGGCAGCCCGCCGGTTCGGTCCACGCGTACGATCCGGTCCCCCGAGACGTACACGGTGGCCGGACCCGACAGGGTGTATCCGTCGAACATCGATCCGGCGTGCAGGGCAAAGGAACGCAACGGTATTTCTCCGATCGGAAAACGTGGGTGACTCGGTTGTTCGGCATGTCCGCAGCGGCGCGGGGCTCCGGCCGCGCAGGCCTGACCGACCCGCCGAAATGAGCCTGGCCACGCGGGATCCGGGCCCCGCCCGGCACGCACGCCCACGTCGAAGGGGCGTCCGCAGGCAGCCGCCGGACGAGGCAGCCCACACGGGAGCCCGCCCGTGGCCGAACGGTGACCCGGACGCGGCCCGTACTCGGGGAGGCGGCCCCCGTTCGGCAGTGTGGGGGCCGCTCCCATGTCAGGTGATGCTTCTCCACCAGGGACTCACGGCTGCGATACGCGCCGCGGATGGTGCCGGGCGGGCCTCCGACCCTCGTGAGGTCCGGCCCTCGTCAAGGAGACGAGGCTGCCCGCACTGATGTGACGACTCCCCGTGTGCGTGTGTCGGCGTCAGCCGAAGAACTTCTCCAACTCGGAGACGAGCGCGGCCGGCTGCTCCTCCGCGATGTAGTGACCGCAGTCGGCGATGGTGCCGAAGCGGATGTCGTCGGCCTTGCCTTCCATCATCGCCTGCACCACGGCGACGTACTGGCCGCCGAGGCCCAGAACGGGCATGGTCAGCGGCGGGTAGGAACTGTTGTCGGCCAGGTCCTGGTGGAACGTCCGGTACACGCCGAAGGCCGCGGCGACCGCCTCGGGTGCGTCGTAGGCCGCGGCGTACAGGGCCCGGCTCTCCTCACTGATCCGCTCCGGGTGGAGCGCCAGGTGCTCGGCCGACCAGTCGATGATGTGCCGGAACCGTCCCGCCAGCAGCTTGGCGGGCAGGCCGTCGACCTGGCTCAAGGGGTACCACCAGGGGTTCGGCTGATCCGGCTGCGGAAAGGAGCTGATGAAGTCGATGAATATCCGGGAGAACGGTCCTCCCTCCCAGATCGCGAGCTTCTTCGTGGCCTGGGGATGGTTCGCGGCGAAGCTGTAGGCGACCATCGCCCCGATGTCCCCACCGGCGATGTTGACCTGCTCGTGGCCCAGGCCGCGGATCAGTTCGTGGACGTCCTTGGCCATGTTCTTCTTGTCGTAGCCGCAGGCGGGCTTGTCCGACGCGCCTTGACCGCGGTAGTCCACGGCGATGACACGGAAGCGCCGCGCCAGCGGGGGCAGGATCTCGCGCAGCGCGTGCACGGTGCGCGGCCATCCGTCCATGAGGACGAGCGGCTCGCCCTCTCCTCCGGTGACGTAGTGCAGCCGGGTGCCGTTCACCTCGGCATAGCCGTGTTCGAATCCTTCGATCATGCTCGGTTCTCCTGTGTGCGATGCGGTCACGTGGCCGGGGTGCGGACCATGACCGGGTGAGCACCGGCCTTGCCGGCGGATGTCCAGTGGCCGACGGCCACCTGGCGCCGCTGTGACGCGGACCTGGCCGTGGCGCGGTACGGAGTTCAGGATGGTTCGGGAAGGATGATCGACTTCGCCAGCCCGGCCATGATGTCGAACCGCGCGAGCTGGTCGTCGTCGATGACCGATGGGGGTGCCTCGCCGGGCCTGGCCGGGAGGGCGTGGTCGACGAAGATCTGCTCCAGGCCCGGAGGCGTGAAGATGAAGATCATCCTTGCGGCGTGGCTGGCCTTGTTCTTGAAGCGGTGACGGACTCCCCGCGGGATGTGGACGAAGTCACCCGCGACCGCGGTGAAGAGGTGGTCGCCGTCGAGGAACTCCAGTTCACCGTCAAGGATGTAGAACGTCTCCTCCTGCTCGGGGTGCGCGTGAGGAACGGGCCCGCCGCCGGCGGGAACGGTGGCCTCGATGAAGCCCATCCCGCCGTTGGTCTGCGCGCCGGTGGCCTTGATCGTGTAGACATCGCCGGCGGCCCACACCGTCGGGCCCTTGCCTGACGGCACATGGATCGCGCCGCGCCTGTTCCAGTGCGGGTCGTGCGAGTCGAGCTCGGCCAGGGAGAAGGTCATCGGTTCCTCGAGGTCAGGGCTGGATCGACAGGGAAGAAAGCCGTCACAGCGGTCCGTTCGTGCCCGCGCCGCGTCGCGAGACCGGCCGCTCCGTCGGCTGGGAGGGCGGAGCGGTCGGTCCGCGATCGTCACGGGTGGCCCGGTGCGGTTGCCCGGCGGCTTCGCCACCCCGCCCGCGCGTACCGCCGGGAGTCGTACGGAGATGGCCGAGCCGCGCGATGCACCCTCGCTCCGCTGCCGCTTCCTCAGGTGGACGAGGCAGCCCGCGCCGATGTGACGGGCGCAGCCGGGGAGTTCCGGCGGTGTGAACGAAATCCGCCGTGGTGTCCGGATCGAGGCCGAGGCTTCCGGTGTCCGCGCACGGTCCGGTGCCGGATGCGGTGGTGGTGCGCCGAGGCCCGGTGGCCGTCCTCGTCTCTCCGTCGGTCCGGAGCGGAGGGGAGAAGGCCGTGCGCAACGCCGCCGTGACGTCCGAGGGCGACCGGATCCGCCGGGCCGAGTTGCCGGGGCAGACAGCATGGGTGGCTCGGTGGTTGTCGTCCTGGCCGCCCGGCACGCCCGTCCGGTCTCCCGCCTGGTCCTGATCGACGCCACGATGCGCCTGGCGGGCCAGGAGGCCCTGCGTCGCCGCGCGGTGCACCTCACCCGGGACACGGCTCCCGCCATGCGTGAGCATCTGCTGGACCTGAGCATCCTCCGCGCCTACCTGCTGCCCGAGGCCGGTGGCCCGCTCCCGGGCACCGATGCGCTCATCGCGGCGGAGGTGGCCGCGGTCCCGGTCCCGGACTGCGGTCACAACGTCATGCCGGACACCCCGGAAGGGTTCGCCGGCGCCACGGCGGCGGCGCTCTCGGACCGCGACCAGCAGTAGAGCCGCGACGAGCCGCGCGATCCGCGTACCGGTACGAACCGGAGTGAAGCAGGAAGCCTGGTCGAGCGGACGCTCGCCGTCCGTCCCTGGGGTGCCCCGCCCGCTGTGAGGTGTCACACGTGCGCGAGCTTGTCCGGGTTGAGGACCCTGCGGTACGCGATGACACGGCCGTCCTCGATCTCCACCGTGTCCACGGACACGGGCCGCCCTGCCAGGCGCAGCAGGAGCGCCGGCTCGCCCCCGACCTCGACGACCTCGATGCTGTCCGCGCACAACAGGCGCCCCGCCCTCACCAACACCATGGCGACGCGCTCGCCGCCCCGGATGGACTTGCGCGCCGCGGCGACCCTGCCGCCACCGTCGGTGACATAGACGGCGTCGGGGTGCAGCAGGCGCACCAGGCCGGCCATGTCCCCCGCTTCGTAGGCGTTGCGGAAAGCCACGAGCAGGCGCTCACGCTCCGCCGGCGAGGCGCGTACGGTGCACCGCCTGCCCGCGGCCACTTTCCGTCGTGCCCGTGAGGCGAGTTGGCGGGCGGCCCCCACGGAGACATCGAGCACGTCGGCGATGTGGCCGAACTCGAGACCGAACACATCGTGCAGGATGAAGGCCACACGTTCGGGCGGCTTCAGCTCCTCCATCACCAGGAGCATCGCGGATCCGACGGATTCGTCGACCAGCACCGGCTCGGCGGCGTCCGGCCCCGTCAGCAGGGGCGCCGGCAACCACGGCCCCACATAGGTCTCCCTGCGGACACGGGCTGATTTGAGGATGTCGTACGACCGTCGCGCCGCCACCGTGACCAGCCAGGCCCGAAGGTCACGGACGTCCCGCAGGTCGGCCGTGGCTGCCCGCACCCACACGTCCTGGACCACGTCCTCGGCATCGGCCACGCTGCCGAGCAAGCGGTACGCCGCTCCGAAGACGGCGGGCCGGAGTGTCTCCCACTCGTCCTCGAGCTTCCCAGGCGGCCTGGGTGCTCGTGTCACGTTCATCGACGTGGCCTCCTTCGCCTCCCGATGCTCAGGCGAGCACCTGCGCCGGGAGTACAGATCAACATGCGCCGCCATGGCGGAGCGTGCGCTTCCGCCTCCGCCTGATCGTCGAGCGGGATGCGACGGGCGATTTCGCCGAGCCGCATAAATAGGAGCATATACTCCTGTTGGTGAACCCGTCGACGAGCCCCCGCACGTGGCCCATTCGGAGGGGCCCGGCAGGCGGCGTCACGCCGTGCCAGGCACGGGATCCCGCCCTCGGGCAGACGGGCCACGCCCACGCGCGAGGACGGGAGGCGAGAGGCCGCCGCCGCTGCCGGTGTGGACAGAGGTGACCGCCCCGCTTCGAGCAACCAGGACCAGGCGGCGCTCACCCCCTCGCCCCGAACCGACCGGAGCGAGGGGGTGTGAACCCGGCAGACCTGTCGGGGCCGGTCGGGACGGCGGCACTGGAGGTCGGTCCGGACCGGGCGACCTCCGCCGCGCATCGCCGCGTCGGCACAGGACGGCGCAACGGGGCTCAGAGCTCGGGCAGCCGTATGGTCAGCCCGTAGAGCCGGGTGGTCTGCATGTCGCTCTGGTTGTCGTCAGTGACCATGAGGACCTTCAAACGACCGTCCGGAGTGGTCTCGGTGATCGTCATGCCCTCGATGTTGCCGAGCAGGGGGTTGGCCTGCGACTGCTTGTTCGTGGCCCCGAGCGGCGGGCAGTCGACCATGTCGACCAGCAGGGTCTTGTCCATCAGGCGGACGCCGTCCCGGCCGGACAGGCTCTCGACACCGGTGATGTCGTCCGCCTCGCGCGGGTCGGCGAGATACAGCCGGATGATATTGCCGACGCTCCTGTCGAAGCCTCGCTCCAGAACGAGAATTGTGCCGTCACCGGACGCGCATATGTCCGACAGCGACAGGCCTCCGTCGCGCTCGTAGCCCCACTGCACGCCCGTCCGGAACTCGCCGCCGGCGCTTTCGCGTTCCCAGGTCTGGAAACGCACGTACGCGCTCTCGTCACCCCTCAGGGCGCCCTCCATCGACGCCACGAGGGTGAGACCGCCGGGCTGCATCGCAAGGCCCTCGAAGGTCTCGTTGACCACGGCCCGGCCCCTGGGCTCGACGAGGAGGCTGTCCGGGACCGGCAGCCTCTCGATGAACTTCCCCTCCGGGGTGAAGCGACGAACGGCCGGTTCCTCGGACGCGATCAGGAGCGTGCCGTCCTCGTCGAAGACCAGGGCCTCGAAGTCCGTCTCCTTCCCGTTCTCGTCGTACAGCGCCACGACTTCGACGGGCTCGTGGGTGGCGGCGTCCAGGTGGAAGAGCAGGGAACGGTCCGCGAGGGCGGCTACCCGCCCCTCGGGACCGACCGCCAAAGCGGACATGTTGCCGACGAACCTCCCCTCGAAACGGGTCTTGTCCAGGGCATCGGAGAACCAGTCGACAACCGCCCAGGCGGAGCGGGCGTTCAGCTCCGAGGCCTCAGAGATCGCGGCCATTGCAAACTCCTTCACATAAATCGAACACACCACGTCGAACGGATGGGAATCCCAGGCAGGGTGACATCTCGCGTCGGCCTTTCCCGGTTTCTTGGTTTCTGGGTTCTGGAACAACCGCATCGGACCTGAGGTCCCGGGCTCTCCTGCGTGCCACCGTGCGGTTTCTCAAGGACGCAGGATCGCGCACTCCGGGGGCGGCATCGGGACACGTGCCCACCGTGCGTCAGCCGGCCTTCTCCTCGGACCGGTCAGCGCACATGGGGAGAGCTCCGACGGACGCGCCCGGCCCACGCCCGGCGCCCTGGTCTCGGGTGCCACCCATCGGCCGACGCCGCGCCGGACGACTCGGCCGCGCCCGTCACCGGGATGTTCGCGGATGTCCGTGCAGTGAGGCTCCAGCAGTTCGAGCACCTCCCGTCCGTGCGCGGTCGTCGCCGCCATGAGCATCGAGCCGCCCTCCCTCCACGGGAAGCCCCGTCGAACCTTCCGGCGGGGCCGGACGCCATGGAGCGATCGTGACGCGGCTGAAAGTGATCACGGCGTCGGAACCCTACTCGATGACCTGTTCTCCGGACTGAGGCCACGGAGGTAGAGCCGACCGATCCCCGATGATCGGCAGCCCACAAGGGCATCGCGTCGGAGGGCCGGTCCAGGTTTGGCCCGTGCACGAAAGCCATTCCGGCGCCGGGGCGCCTTGTGAGCCCGACCTGCCGCCCTACCAGGCGGTCCTGACGGAGACCGATTGGGGCTCGCTCCGAACGCCTTTCGGGAACGGGAACGGTGAGGACATTCCCGAGGTCCTGGCGCGGCTGTTGGCTCCCGACCCCGGAATCCAGGTCGCCGCCCTGTCGGAGCTGTTCGAGACGGTCAACCACCAGAACAGCATCCACGAGGCCACCGCCCCCGCCGCCCTGTACGTCGCCGGCATCCTCACCCACCCGGCGGCCGCGAACCTCCGGGCCTACCGCAACATCCCCATCCGCGCGACGCTGTCGAACTCGTTGGCGTCGGTGGCCTACGACGCCTCCGACGAGACCGTCGGCCGCATCGAGCGGTACTTCCCCGGATCCCTCACTCCCGGCACCACCATGGCGGCCTTCCGGGGTCTGCGGCCGACGCTCTACCGGGCCGTCGCGCCCTTCCTGCGGGACGGCCACGAGGACGTGCGGGAGGCCGCCGTCGTGGCCGCGCTCATCCTCGCCGAACACCCCGCACTCGCCGAGCACCGTGACCACCTCGCCGTGCACGCGCGCCGCGTCCTGGACACCAGCGGCCACGGCCCCGACCGTCGCGTCGCCTGGAACGCCCTTGCAGCATGGGGGCACGACGTTCCCGGACCCGAACCCTTCAGGGAGGAACCCTGGAATTGCGGGCCGCACAGCGACGGCCGCGGCGATCTCGAACCTCCCTTCTGATCCGAGGGAGGCACCGGCCCAAGGACGCGCGACGTCCGCCGACCCGCGGTGGGCATCCCGGGGCGCACGCGGCGTCAGATGTCGCACCGGCGGGAGACGATCAAGGATCGCCTACGATCCAGCCATGAGCGCTCTGGCCCGATTTCGGACGATGTGGTCGAACCTGCGGCGCCGGGACCCCGTTCTGCTGTCCCCCGCCGTCCTGACCGCGGTCATCGGGGTCCTGGCGGTCCTCACGCCCCAGGACGTCCCCTTCACCCGGCTGCTGCCGGCGGCACCCGCGCTCGCCGCGTCGGTCTGGTCCGTGCGGGCGACGCTCACCCTGGGGGTGATCTGCCTGCTCCCGGTGATCGGCTACGCCCTGGCCTTCTCCGACATGTCGGCCCTGTACACCGCGGGCGCGATCGGCGCCGTCAGCCTGGCAGCGGCCTACGCGAGCCATCTGCGCCTGCAGCGCGAACACACCCTCGCCCAGGTCCGCGCCGTCGCCGACGCGACGCAGGAGGTCCTTCTCAGGCCGGTGCCGCAGCGCATCAGGAATCTGGAGATCGCCACCCTCTACCTCGCCGCGGCGCCCCAGGCCCGCATCGGCGGCGACTTCTACGCCGCGGCCGACACGCCCCACGGTCTGCGCCTCGTCCTCGGGGACGTCCGCGGCAAGGGCCTGCCCGCCGTCGGCGTCTCGGCCGCGCTCCTCGGCTCCTTCCACGAGGCGGCCTACGACGCCCCGGACCTGGCGCACCTCGCGGAGCGTCTGGAGACGACCATGGCCCGGTACACCGCGGCGGTGCCCGCGCAGGACGACTGCGAACGCTTCGCCACCGCCGTCATCGTGGAGATCCCGCCGGCCGCCGACCACGCCCGCGTGCTCAGTTGCGGGCATCCGCCGGCGCTGCTGGTGCACGGCGGACGCACCCGGGCCGTCGAGCCCGCAGTCCCGTCACCGCCGGTCAACCTGGCGGCACTTCTGGGCTCCGGCTACCACGTGGACCGCGTCCCCCTGGCCGTCGGCGACCTGCTGCTGCTCTACACCGACGGCGTCAGCGAGACCCGCGACCCGGACGGCGCCTTCTTCCCGCTCGCCGCGTGGACCCGGCAGGCGGCCACCACGTCACCCGCCGGGTTCCTGGAACTGCTCCACCAGGCCCTCCTCCGGCACGGCCACGGCAGCCTCAACGACGACATCGCCTGCGTCGCCATCCGCAAGACCTCCGCGAAGGCCCAGTGAGGCACCGCGAGGCACCGCCACGCAGCGACCGCCGAAAATAGTTCCTCGCGGGCATCCTCAACGAGCTGCGCCGTGCCGGTCTGGACGTCAGCTGGCGGGGCGGCGACGGGGGCTGCCGGCTGGCCGGGCCCGCCGCGTCGATCAGCATCGCCGACGTCATCCGCGCCGTCGACGGACCGCTCGTGTCGGTCCGCGGGGTGCGCCCTCCGGACCTGGCGTACACCGGTCCCGCGGAGTCGCTGCTGCCGCCGTGGATCGCACTGCGGTCCAACGTGCGCGAGATGCTGGAGGGTGTGTCCCTCGCCGACGCCCCCGCGGGGGCCGAACTGCCGCGCGATGTGCTGGCCCTGACGGAGTCCCCGAGCGCCTGGACGAACCCCTGAGCACACGGGACGGACGGGTGCGCGCCGTGCGGGACGGCTCGCCGTGGGCCGGGAGCGGCGGTCCGCGGCGCCGGGCGACGTATCGTTGTTGATCTCTTCGACGGGAGCCGCCATGAGCACGCCGCAGGACCTGATGATCGTCAGCATGGACGTGGCCTCGAGCCCGCCCGTCGAGGCGGGCGACCTCTCGCTCGCGCTCGCCGGAGCCGAGGTGATCGACCTTCTGGGTGCGCGGGCCGTCACCCTGCAGGGTGACCGCCTGGTCCCGGTGGACGGGCCGGTGACCGGTGACCATCTGCTGGACCAGGCGGCGTCCGCGCTCGCCGACGAGGCACCGTACGAGTCGGTCGAGGACTGGCTGTGGCGCAGGGGCCGCAACCTCTCCTCGGTCTACCGCGCAGGGCTGCGGGCGACCGGCCTGACCGCCGTGAACAGCCCCCGCTGGCGGCCCTGGGTAACCGGTGAGCCGGTGCTGCTGGACTCCCCCGCACGCAAGGAGGCGCTCGCCCGCTGGACGTCCGGGGAGCCGGTCCTGTCGGCCCTGGCCGCCGCCGCCGGGATCTCCGGGGACCGCGGCGAGGACGCGCCGTCGGCCGGTGAGGTCACCGACGACGCCGTGGCGACCGTGCTGGCTGCGGTCCACGACGCCGTCGAGGAGCTGCAGTCGGTACGGCAGCGCAAGGACGTCGAGCAGGCGGCCTTCGACAACATCTGGCGGGCCTGAGCGAGCCCGGCGCCGCGGCACCCCGAAGTCCTCGGTGCGGAGTCGTCCTGCCCTTGCCGCGGCCCGCCCGGCGGTCAGGAAGGGTTGGTGTCCGGCCCTTCGGGGAGTGCGCTGTGCTGCCGAGCAGCGGTGGCACGTCGTCGGGGCCGTGACCGCCTCGATGAGGGCCAGGCGGCCGGCGTACCGCGCGGCCCGGTCGGGGGCCGCGTCGGGTTCCCGCCCGGTGCGGACGGTGGCGACGAACGGGTCCCGGAGGCCGAGGGCGGCTAAGACGACGGGCCGCCCGCCCCCTTCGACGACGCGTGGCCGGCGGCGACGCTGTTCCCGCAGGCGGCCGTCGGGCCCGCCGCTTCTCATCCCGAACTGAGCCTGGCCGTACGGGGGTTCGCGGACAACGGCTTCTCCCTCACCGCGACCGGCCGGGCGCTGCATCTGCATCCCGACACCGCGAAGTACCGCCTCAACCGCCGGTGGGAGCTGAGCGGTTGGGACGTGCACACCTGGCACGGACTGGCCGCGAGCCTGCTGGGGCCGGGACTTGCGCAGGCGGGGGCGTTTCGGCCCGCGGGGAGCGGGGTTGAGGAAGTCCCAACTCGCTGAGAACGGGGCGGTTCCGGACGAGGGGGGCAAAGAATCGGTACCATCCGGCAGCAACATCCGATACACGAGAAAGCGGCTGTCGTGTCCCACAACACAACCATTCAGGACCGGTATGCGACGCGTCTCGCAGAGGACCTGGAGAGCAACGCCAGAGAACAGGCAGCGGTACGGGAGCAGGTGGCGGAGCTCCAGGCCCGCCTGACCCGGCTCGAGGACGAGCGGGCCTGGCTGACCCGGCTGGAGGGCACCGTGACGACCGGTGCACCGGACGCCACGGCGCGCGAGGAACCGGCCGAGGCGGAGCCGGCGGCGGAGGCGCCGGTCGTGGAGGGCCCGGCCGCCGTCGCGGCCGGTGCTCCGCAGGAGGGCAAGGGCCGTGCCGTCCCACGGCCGCGCGCGCGGAAGACCGCCGCAGGGGCCAAGTCCCGGAAGTCCGCCAAGAAGGCGGCGCCGACCGCGGAGAAGGAGAAGGAGAAGCCGACCCTGCGCGGCCTCGTCGCCGACGTCCTCGCCGCCGACGACGAACCGCGCATGGTCAGTGAGTTCGTCGACGCGCTCGCCAAGCGGCACCCGGACCGCTCCGCACCGACCGCCCCCGTCGTGCGCAACGCCCTCGAGGCGCTGGTCGCGAAGGGGCTCGCCGAGCGGTCCCGCCGCCAGGGCAGCGTCTTCTACACCCCTGTCACGCCGTCGGCCGGCGCCGTCGGCGAGGGTGCGGGCGCGGCGGCGTCCGAGGCCGGGGAACCGGTCACCGCGAAGGCCTGACCGGGCGCCGTGGCAGGGGCACGCCTCTGCCACGGCGAGGTGGCCGCCGCGTCACGGCGGCGTGGCCGCCCGGCCGTCCGGGCGCGGTCAGGTGGCGACGTTCTTCAGTGCCGCCCCGAGCGCCTTGAGGTCCAGGCCCTCGAGGTGGTCGAGGAAGTGGCGGCGCACCGAGGACAGGTTGGTCCGCCACGCCTCCCGCAGCCGGGCGAGGCCGGCGTCGGTGAGCACCGCGTTCCAGCCGCGGGCGTCCTGCGTGCACTTGACGCGCTGGACGAGCCCCTCGTTCTCCAGCCGGTGGACGACACGCGTCATCCCGCTCACCGACAGTTCGCAGGCCCGCGCGAGATCGCTCATGCGCATCTGCCGCTCGGGGGCCTCGGAGAGGTACATCAGGGCCAGGTACTCGATGAGCGGGAGCCGCTGCTCACGCACCATGTCAGTGTCCAGGGCGCGGGGCAGGGCGTAGATGACACGACTCAGCGACCGGACGACCGCCTCCTCGTCGGGAGTGAGCGGCACCGTCGCCTCGGGGGCCGCTTCCTGCCGCGGCATGACGTCTGACATGCCTCCACTTTACTTGCGCCGCGAAGGATGTGAACGCTTCCTAACACCGGAAGCGGAATCTTCACGGATTTGAGATCATGCGGCGTTTCATCCCGCTTTCACCGGCACCGGACGGTCTCGGTAGCTCTCCAGCAGCCGGAGCCAGACCTCGCTGATCGTGGGGAAGGCGGGCACGGCGTGCCAGAGCCTGTCGATCGGTGTCGCCCCGGTGACGGCGACGGTGGCGGAGTGGAGCAGTTCGGCGACGCCGGGGCCGGCGAAGGTCGCGCCCACGACGGTGCCGCGGTCCTCGTCGACGATCATGCGGGCCTGGCCGCGGTACCCGACGCCGTACTGGTGGGTGCCCGCGAGGCGGGAGAGGTCGTGGTCGACGACCGTGACCCGCCGCCCGGTGCGCTCGGCCTCGCCGGCGGTCAGGCCGACGGTGGCTATCTCGGGGTGGGTGAAGACGACCTGGGGGACGGCGACCGTGTCGGCGGTCGCGGTGTGGGCACCCCACGGGGTGCCGTCGACCGCCTCGCCCCTGGCGCGCGCGGCGATGGCCGCGCCGGAGATCCGGGCCTGGTACTTGCCCTGGTGGGTCAGCAGGGCACGGTTGTTGACGTCGCCCACGGCGTAGAGCCAGTCTCCCGCCACCCCGGTCACACGGCAGCCGTCGTCCACGTGCAGCCAGTCTCCCGGGGTGAGGCCGACGGTCTCCAGGCCCACGTCCCGGGTCCGCGGAGTGCGGCCGGTCGCGAAGAGGATCTCGTCCGCCACCACGTGATCGCCGTCGGCGAGGGTGACGCGCACCTCGCCGTCCGTACGGGCCACCGAGACCACGGAGGCCCCGAACCGGAGGTCGGCGCCCGCTTCGCGCAGGTGGTCGGCGACCAGGTCGCCCGCGAACGGCTCCATCCTCGGCAGGAGCCCGCCCTCGCCGCGGACCAGCATGGTCACCCGGGAGCCGAGGCCCTGCCAGGCGGTGGCCATCTCGACGGCCACCACTCCCCCGCCGACCACGACCAGCCGCCCGGGCACCGCGCCGGCGGTCGTCGCCTCGCGGCTCGTCCACGGACGGACGGCGTCGAGACCGGGCAGGTCCGGCAGCGCCGCTCCCGTGCCGGTGCAGACGGCGACCGCGTGCCGGGCGGTCAGTTCGACGCCGTCCCCCTCGGGCGTGCGCACGGCCACCGTGCGGGTACCGGCGAGCCGGGCGTGGCCGCGGATCAGGTCGACACCCACCGACTCCAGCCAGGCCACCTGGCCCTCGTCCTTCCAGTACGCGGCCATCGCGTCGCGGTGCGCGAGGACCGCGGCGGCGTCCAGCGGACCGGCCACCGCGCGGTCCAGCCCGGGCACGCGTTGCGCGTCGGCCCGCGCCACCACCGGTCGCAGCAACGCCTTGCTCGGCTCGCAGGCCCAGTACGAGCACTCGCCGCCGAGCAGGTCGCGTTCGACTATCACGGCGCTGAGCCCCGCCGCCGCGGCGCGGTCGGCGACGTTCTCGCCGACCGGGCCACCGCCGATCACGACCACGTCATAGGTGCGGCGTGCCGGCTGGGTGTCCGTCGTGTCCATCACTTCTCCTGTCGTTCTGTGTTCGTTCGGCCACGGGAGCCGTGAGCCGCCCGTCGCGACGGGCTCGCGACCGCGCGGCGGGGACCGCCGTTCCGGTGTGGGAGCAGATGCTCGTATCATGGGGAGGATGCTTGGGAGGTGACCATGAGCTCTGCGGAGTCCAAGGCCGCGCTGTGCAACAACCTGGCGCTGCGCAAGGCGGCCAGATATCTCGGCGCGACCTACGACAAGGCGCTCGCCCCGGTCGGCCTCCGCGCGACGCAGTTCAGCATCCTGCAGCACCTCGGGGCCCGGGGGGAGCTGACGATCACCGCTCTCGCCGACATGATCGCCATGGACCGCACGACGATGGCCTCCAACCTCAAGCCGCTCGCGCGGGAGGGTCTGGTCACCGTCGAGACCTCGGCCGCCGACCGCCGCGCGAGGATCGTCACGATCACACCGGAGGGCCTGGCCCGGATGGAGTCCGCGCTCCCCCTGTGGGACGACGTGCAGACCCGCTTCGAGGAGCGCTTCGGTACCGAGGACGCGGCCCGGCTGCGCGGGTTCCTCGAGGCCGTCCTGGACACCGGTTTCGAGCCCTGGGCGGAGTGAGCCGCCGCCGGGGCACCTCATGACCGGCTGGCGACGGCGTCGCCGCGGCTTTCGGCGGCGTCACCGGCCGGGTCGGTACGCCCGGACGCGCCGCGCCGACGGCGGCGGAGGTCGTTGCACCAGGCGATCGCGCACGCCGCCCCGTACAGCAGGCCGATCGGGGTCGCCAGCAGCAGCATGCTGACCGGGTCGGTGCTGGGGGTGGCGACCGCGGCGAAGGCGGCGACTCCCATGAGCATGCCGCGCCACCAGCCGGTCATCCGCCGGGCGCTGATCACCCCGCCGAGGTTCAGCAGCACGAGGAGCACCGGGAGTTCGAAGGAGAGGCCGAACACCACGACCATGCGGGTGGCCAGGGCGAGGTAGTCGTCGACGGGCAGGATGTTGGTGGCGTCGTCGGGGGTGAAGGAGATCAGCACCCGGGTGGTCGTGGGCAGCGTCCGGTAGGCCACCGCGGCGCCGGTCAGGAACAGGGGGATTCCGGCGCCGAGGAAGGCCAGCGTGTACTTCTTCTCGTGGCGGTGCAGGCCCGGCGCGAGGAACGCCCACAGCTGGTAAAGCCACACCGGGCTCGCGCCCACCACGGCGGCGGTGATCGACACCTGCAGCACGAGGCTGAAGGGCGACAGGAGGCCGTTGAGGGCGATCACGCCGCAGTGGCCCGAGCCGTCCGCCGCTGGGGCGCCGGTCAGGCGGCCGGGGGCGCAGCCGGGCAGCGGGTCGATCAGGAAGCCGATCAGCTGCCGGTGGAAGAGGGCCGCGAGGACGGTGGCGAGCAGGATCGCCCCCACGGCCTTGAGCAGCCGGTTGCGCAGTTCGCGCAGGTGCTCCCGGAGGGTCATCCCGTCGGGGCCCTGCGCGGTGCCGGTGGTCATCGCCGGTCCGTCCGGGCGCTTCAGCGCCGGTGGGGCGCGTCCGCCACGGCGTCCCCGGGCGCCGCGTGGGGGGTGCGCTCACCGCCGGCGAGGGCGGGGGCCGGCGCGGGGCCGGTCGTCCCGTCACCGTCCTCGTCCCGCATGGCCTTGGTCTCGCTCCTGAGGATCCGGAGCGACTGCCCGAAGGAGCGGGCCATGTCGGGAAGCCGTTTGGCGCCGAAGAGGAGGAGGACTACGACGAGGATGAGAAGGATCTCGGGTGCTCCGAGCCTGCCGAACATGGGGATTTCCTTTCTGAGGTGCCAAGGTGCCGAGGTGGTGCCGCGATCCCCTGCGGGGCCGGTGAGGACGGCCCCGTCACGGCCGCCGGCCGCCGGCGGGCGGATCGCGCGGGTCGAGGTCGGTGAGGTCCAGGTCCCTTATGTCGGGCGGGAGTTCGTCCCGCAGGCCCGCCCGGGCGCCCTGCGCGAGCTCACGGAGCCCGCGCAGGGCACGCACGGTGTCGGAGACCAGCCCGGGGAGCTTGTCCGGTCCGACGAGGACGACCGCCACCACGAGCAGCGTCAGTACTTCCAGCGGGCCGATGTCGGAGAACACCGTGCCTCCCGTCTGTGGGTGGGGATCGCCCGGGTGGGCCCCGGCCGAGGGTTACCGGCGGCCGGCGGCGCGGCGGTACGGGGCGAGGAACGTGCCGAGTTCCGTGAGCATCTCGCCGGGCGCCTGCTCGGCGACCCAGTGGCCGGCTCCACGGATGACCACACCCCGTACGTCCTCGGCGAGGGGCCCCATCGCGTCGGCGACGCCGGCGCCCCAGCTCTCGGAGCCGCCGATCGCCAGGACCGGCATCGTCAGCTTCTTCTCCGCGCGCCTGTCGTTCTGCTTGGCGGTGGCGTCCCACGCGCGGTAGAAGCCGAAGCTGCCGCGGAGGGTCGCGGGGTCGGAGAAGAGGCGCACGTAGTACTCGCGTGCGTACCGCGGCAGCCGCTCCCCGCCCTGGATGTCGAACTCGTAGCCGTAGAAGTCCTCTTCGCGGCCCCTGACCAGCGTTTCGATCAGCTCGTGGTCGACCCGGTTGAACGGGATGTGCCAGAGCCTGTTGTTGTCCCGCTCGTCCAGGAAGAGAGGCGGTGACGCGGACTGCCGCGGGGGGCCTGGAACTTCGGCGAGGGCGACGCGGGCGACCCGTTCCGGGTGGTCGGCCGCCAGCGCGTAGCTGATGATCATTCCGGTGTCGTGGCCGACGACGGCGAACCGCTCGTGGCCCAGGGCGTCCATCAGCGCGACCAGGTCGTCCGCGAGGGTGCCGGTGTCGTACCCGCTGCGGGGCTTGTCAGTCAGTCCCATGCCGCGCTGGTCCACGGCGACGACGGTGTGGTGCCGGGCCAGTTCCGGCATCAGCATGCGCCAGGCGTACCAGTTCTGCGGCCAGCCGTGCACCAGCAGGAGCGGCGGCCCCTCACCTCCGATGACGACGTGCTGGCGCAGCCCGCCGGCCCGTACGAAGCGGCTGCTGAAGGTCCGGGTGAACCCGGCCGGCAGCCGCGGCGCCGAGGAGACCGTCCCGAACGCGTGCGGCGCCCGCGTGGGCGGGGTGGCGGAGGCCGACGGGAGCCCGCCTGCCAGCGAGAGGCCGGCGACGGTGGCGGCGGAGGCGGCCGCGCCGCCGACGAAGGTGCGTCGCGAGAGTCCGCGCGGGGCACGGTGCGACGGCGGCTTCGCGGCGGGGCCGTCCTGCCGCGACGGCTCGACGGGGGGCATGTTCACGGGGGATTCCTTTCACTATGAACGAGCATGTGCGCGTATTAGGCGCGCAGGGGGCCGTGCGTCCGTACGGCCCCCTACGGCCCTGCGGGAGGGAGCCGGCGCCGGAGGCCGGTCAGCGGCCCGGGAAGCGCTGCTTGATCTCCTGGAGCACCCAGCCGTTGCCGTCCGGGTCGCTGAAGGTGGCGAACGAGCCGTACGAGGCGCGCTCGGGGTGCAGGCCGGCGAGCCGCCCCTGGCCCTCCAGCAGGTGGGTGGTGTCACCGCCGGCGTGGCCGTGGAACAGCAGGCCGCCGGCGTCGTGGAACACCTCGCTCACCTCGACGCCACGGGCGACCAGCTCCGCCCGGGCCTCCTCGATGTCGAGAACGGCCAGGTAGAGGCCCTGGGCGGAGCCCGGCTCGGCGGAGGTGAGCCCCGTGCCGAACATCACCGAGCACTCCGAGCCCGGCGGCGTGAGGTGCACCGCGCGCCAGTCCGCGCTGACGGCCTTGTCGAGGTCCAGGCGGAATCCCGCCGCCTCGTAGAACGCCTTGGCGCGGTCGACGTCGGACACGGGCAGCATGACCACTTCGAGCTTCATGTACATGGGGAGGTCCTTCTCGATCGACGGCGGTGCGCCGCACGCGGGCGGGTCACCGTTTCGGAGGGACGAGGACGGCGGGCCACACGGGCGCCGCACGCCGGGACACCGGTCGGGCGGCCGAAGGCTTCGAGCCCTGCTCCAGGAGCTGCTCTGCCCGTCCTCGTGGTTATGACCGTAGGCGATTAGCCAACAACGCGCAAAGCCCAGATGACCGAATTTTGCGCTTCGTGACGCACCTCACCGCACGGGAAGAGAGCAAGGACCGTATCCGTTACACGCCTAACGGAGAGCGACCTAGAATGGCCGGGAAGGGAGGTCCGTGCGATGCCCACACCCACGACCGAACGCAGTCCGCTGAACCAGCCGGCGGCCGCTGACGCACTCCTGCGCTTCCTCAACACGCACGCCTCCGGGCCCCGGCAGCTCCCCGAACGCCTTTCGGACGCCCAGGCCATGCAGGCATGGCTGCTGGAGCACGGCCTGGGCACGGAGAGCACTCATGTCACCGAGGCCGACGCCGCCGGGGCACGCGAGCTGCGCGACGCCCTCATCGCCGTGCTGCTGGCGCACGCGGGCGACCCGAGCACCACACCCGAGGCGCTCGCGCAGGCCGAGGAGCACCTGCGCGGGATCGCGGCGAGGTACCCGCTCACCACGGTGGTCACGGCCGCGGGCGCCACCTTGACGAGCACCCAGGCCGGCATCCCCGGACTGTTCGGGACCGTGCTGGCGAACGTCACCGAGCTCGCCCACGCGGGGCTGTGGGACAGACTGCGGGCCTGCCGCCACGATCCGTGCCACTTCTGCTTCTTCGACCGGACGCGCAACAGCTCCGCCGGCTACTGCGGCCCGAGGTGCGCATCCCGCGCGTCGATGCGGGCCTACCGGCGGCGCAGGAAGGAACAGGCCGCCGAATCGTCCGGCTGACCTCCGCCGGCTGTGTCGCACCGATGATGCGTCTCCGACACCCCGAGCCCGTGATATGAACCTCAGGGACCGAATGGGTATAAATCGGGCGTATCGCCCCGTGGGAGGGTCATACCCCGCGGCCCGGACATCCGACCGGCGGAAGGTGGGCGCAGATGCCGCACTACGATCTTGTGGTCCTCGGTGCGGGAAGCGGCAACATGCTGTTCGGCGAGGAGTTCGCGCACCTGCGCTGCGCCATCGTCGAACCGGGCCGGTTCGGCGGTACCTGCCTGAACCGGGGCTGCATCCCCAGCAAGATGTTCGTCGTCGCCGCCGACGCGGCCGAGGAGGCGCGGGCGGCGGCACGGCTCGGGGTGCGCGCCACCGTCGAACCGGTCGACTGGAAGACCGTCCGCGACCGGGTGTTCCGGCGCATCGACCCGCTCCACGACAGCGCGGTCGACTACCGCCGGGGCAACGGCATCGACGTCTACTCCGAGGAGGCGCGCTTCGTCGCGCCGAAGGTACTCCAGGTGGGTGCGGAGCGGATCACCGCCGACACCTTCGTCGTCTCGGTCGGCTCACGGCCCCTCGTGCCGGACATCCCCGGACTGGACTCCGTGCCGTTCCACACCTCCGACACCGTCATGCGGATCGAGGACGCCCCCGCCTCCCTGGCCATCATCGGCGGCGGTTTCATCGCGGCCGAGTTCGGCCATGTCTTCAGCGCGTTCGGCTCGGACGTGACGATCATCCAGCGGGGGCCGCGCCTGCTGATGGCTGAGGACGAGCAGGTGTCCGAGCGCTTCACCGAGCTCGCGTCCCGGCGGCACCGTCTCCTCCTCGGCGCCACCGTCGGCTCCGTCGAGCGCCGCCCCGGCGGGGTCGAGGTGAGCATGACCTGCGCCGACGGCGACCAGGTCGTCCAGGCCGAGATGCTGCTGGTGTGCACCGGCCGCCGGCCCAACAGTGACCGGCTGGACGCGGCGGCCGGCGGTCTGGACATGGACGGGCACGGCCACATCGTGACCGACGGTTCCTACCGCACGTCCGTGCCGGGGGTCTGGGCCCTCGGCGACGTCGTGAACCACTTCCAGCTCAAGCACATGGCCAACGCCGAGTCCCGCGTCGTACGGCACAACCTGCTCCACCCGGACGACCTGCGCACCCTGTCCAACAGGGTCGCTCCCCACGCGGTGTTCACCAGCCCGCAGATCGCGAGCGTGGGGCTGACCGAGCAGGAGGCACGCCGCCGGGGCGTCGAGTACCTGGTGAGCGTCCGCGACTACGCGGACACCGCCTACGGATGGGCCCTGGAGGACACCACCAGCTTCGTGAAGATCCTGGCGGACCCCCACGACCGGCGGATCCTGGGCGCGCACATCATCGGCCCCCAGGCCGCCACTCTGATCCAGCCGCTGATCCAGGCCATGTCACTGGGGCAGACGGCCGACCAGGTCGGCCGGGACGTGCTGTACATCCACCCCGCGCTCACCGAGGCCGTCGAGCAGGCGCTGCTGGACCTGTAGCCCGAGGTCCGGCCGGAGCGGTCCCGTCCGGGACGGGACCGCTCCGGCCGTCACGAGGACGTGCGGCGGGCTACATCTTCATGCCGCTCTTCATGTGCTTCATGTCGTGCGCGTCCATGCCCCGGCCCATGTCCATCAGCATCCGGTGGATGTCGTGGACCGGCGACGGCATGACGACGAAGGGCCGCATCATGCCCTCGTCCTCGTGGTCGAGGAGGTGGCAGTGGTACATGGCCTTCCCGGTCTGGTCGGCGAGCCGTCCCGCCACGGTGACCAGGGTGTTGGCGTTGACGGTGATGGTGTCCTTCCAGCCCGACTCCTCGGGGGCCACCGGAACCGGCGCGCCGAGGGTGATGGGCCGCGTCGTCCGCGCCGTGGCGAAGTCCAGCCCGGAGGCGTCGACGGCGCGCCGGTCGACGACCTGGAAGTTCATCAGGTGGATGTGCATCGGGTGGTAGATGGGCACGCCCTCGGGCGCGGCGCTGATGAAGTGCCACTTCTCCCAGGTGCCGGCGGCGGCGAAGAAGGTGGTGGTGTCCTCGAACATCGTTCCCGTGCGCCGCAGCGTCCGGGTACCACCGGGCATGTCGACGGTGACGATGCCGGTGCCGGATGCCGTGCCGGACGGGACCTGCTCCATCTCCCAGATCTGGGGCATGGCGCCGGTCTTGTCGAAGCCCAGCAGGACGAAGCGCTCGGTGGCGTCCTTGGGCACATCGGCGAGGCTGAGTCGGCGGAACGACTTCGACAACGTTGTCGGAAGCGGATGCGGCGCGCGGCGCTTCTTCTCGACGCGGAACTGCATGACCTCGGCGTGAGGGATCAGGAAGTCCGGCAGGTCGGCGCCGGCGGTCTGGCCCGGGATCGTGTTGACGAGCTTCAGCCTGCGGCCGGGGTGGGCCGCGAAGTCGATGACTACGTCGGCGCGTTCGGCGGGCGCCAGGGACAGCGCCTCGTCGATCGTCTGCGGCTTGCCGAGCAGGCCCATGTCGGTGCCGATCAGCTTCATGGCGCCGCGCACGACCTTGCCGGTCTCCTCGTCGACGACGACGAAGCGGTAGATGCGCGCGCCGGAGACGTTGACCAGGCGGAAGCGGTAGGCGCGGGCCTGGACGTCCAGGTACGGCCACACCACGCCGTTGACCATGGTGAAGGGGGCCAGGCTCGCCAGGGCGGGCGGGATGGTGCCGGGCATCGGCATGGAGCCGGGGCCCAGGATCCGCTTGGCGAGGACCTGGCCGGTGAGCCGTCCCTGGGCGTCGGTGTCGAAGTTGACGTCCTGGATGGTCAGCGGGATCTCGTACTCGCCGCGGGGCAGACGCAGCCGGTCCTCCTCCGCGTCGCGCACCAGGTAGTTGCCGACCAGGCCGGACTGGACGTTGAGCGAGGTCACCGCCATGGCGTGGTCGTGGTAGAAGAGGTGGGTCGCCGACTGGTCGTTGGCGTACTCGCCCAACTGCCCGTTGCCCGAGGTGACTCCGAACTCCGCGGCGCCGTCGCTCAGGGCGTTCTGGTGGCCGCCGTGCACATGGACGGTGGTCCACGCGGTGAGCCGCTCGACCTCGGGGCGCGGGGAGGCGCCCTCGGAGCCGGGACGGTTGTAGGGCAGCAGACCGGGGCCGGGGCCCTCCGCCTGCACCCACACCGCCTTGAGCGGCGTCCTGCCCTTGAGCCTGTTGTTCCAGGCTATGCGGACCCGCTCCCCGCTGCGGACCTCGAGGGTCGGGCCGGGGAAGTGGCCGGCGTAGGTCCACATCCGCGTGGCCGGCATCTGGGAGTGCAGCCGGACCCGCGACTCGACCATGTCGATCTCCGTGATCCCATGGCTCTTGGGGCGCAGCGTCGGCGGGACGCGCAGCGGGTCGCGGAACGGCTTCAGCGTCGTGAACGTGGGCTCGTTCACGCCCTGCAGCGCGTCGGCGGCCTCCGCCGTGCCCTGGAAGACGCCGGCGGAGCCGAGGACTCCGGTGCCGGCCACGGCGACGGCGGCGGCGGTGGCCCCGGCCATGCCGAGAACGGTCCGCCTGCTGGTCGTTGACATGTAAGTGTTCATCCTGTTCTAGGTGGCACGAGTGCGGGGCGGCCGGGCTTCGCGGGGACGCGCGCGCTCCCCTGGTCCGGGGAGAGGCGGTCCGCACGCCTCAGGGCGGCGATGCCGAGCGGACGGCCGGCGGCCTGAGGAGACTTCCGGAGCGGACGGAGGCGGTCGGGCCTGTCGGCCGTCCGGCATTCCGCGTCAGGGCAGGCACATCGAGGCCTGTCGGCCGGTCCCGACAAAGGTGGTGTCGGTCCGGCGCTCCCGGAGCACGCATCGTCGCGGTGGGTTCGCCACCTGGGTGCGGCACTCGTATCCGGGCGATCCCCCAGCGTGCGCCGAGCTCCCCGCATTATTTGCTCGGTCAAGCAAGTAGAACATTCGATCACTTGTACGTGCAAGTAGCTTGATTCACCATCAAACCGAACACGGCGGCCCCGCCGAGCGGGGCACGCCGCACCCCCCGTCCGGCATCCCCCGCCGGACGCCGGACCGCTCACGGGCTCAACCCAGGTAGAAGTCCCGGCGGGCGGCGACGAACTGCCCGACGGTGCGGGCGGGCACGCCCGTCACGCGCTCGACGTCCCGCGACGCGCGATCGTAGCGGTTCTCCCGGTGCAGCCGGCCCATGGTGGCGATGTGCGCCTCCACGTGCGGCGGCAGTCCGGCCCTGCCGAGCACTTCGGCCTCCCACCGCTCGGGCGGCATGTCGACGTACCGCACCTCACGCCCCAGGGCCCGCGAGAACTCCTCGGCCATCTCGGTCATGTCGACCGCGCGCGGTCCCGTCAGCTCGTAGACGCGGCCGACGTGCGGGCCCGGGTCGCCCAGCACCGTGGCGACCACCCGGGCGACGTCCTCCACGGCCACCGGCGAGGTGCGCCCGGCGCCGAACGGCAGGGCGATCGTGCCGTTCTCCCGGATCGACCGGGCGGCCAGCGCGGTGAACAGCGGATTATCCAGGAACGAGGTCGGACGGACGTGGACCACCGGCAGGCCCGACCAGTCCAGCACCTGCTCCGCCAGCCAGTGCAGCCGCTGCTGGTAGGACTCCCCCGTACTCGTCGCGGTCATCTGCGACACCGTCATCTGCGACATGCCCACCAGCGCGTCCAGCCGCCCGTACTCGCGGGCGACGCTCGCGACCACGGTCGCCGCGACCAGGTGGTCGGGAGAGACGGGCATGGCGAAGTACATCCGCCGCGCGCCCTCCAGTGCCGCCGCCACGGTCTCGGGCCGGGTCAGATCGCCGATGACGACCTCCGCGCCGAGCGCCCGCAGCGCGTCCGCCCGCTCGTCGTCGCGGCGGACCATCGCACGCACCGGTACGTCCCGCTCACGCAGGCGTTCGAGGACGGTACGGCCCACGCCGCCTACGCCGGTGACGAGGACAGGATTGCCGGCAGCCATCGGGCGGCCTCCTTCTGGGTTGGCTGGTCTCGTGGTGACGGGTGCGGCTCCGGGTGCCCATGGCGCACGCGCCGAGGGGCGGCGCCGCCGCCCGAACAATTACGAGCATATGCTCCTATCCGCCGGGCGGCAAGGCGGCCGCCTCTGCTGCGGGCCACGGCCACGCCCGAGGGCGCGGCGTCCCGCCCGAGCGCGACCGGCCTCCCGCGCACCTACACTCGTGGGGAGGGAGCCGTTCGATGACGAGCAACAGCGCGCTCGGAGAACACCGCCGCGAAAGCGGGCCCGCACGGACCGAGTGCAGGGGTCTCGAAGAGGCCCTGCACGGTGCCGTCCGTGAGGCCCTGTTCCGGATGGACGCCGTGTCCGCGGCGGTGTACCTGCTGAGCCGGGACGCCTCCGAGGTACGGGCGGCGATGATCGCCGGGAGCCCGCCCTCCAGCTTCACGATGCCCTGCCGGATGAGCATGGACATGCCTCGGGCGTCCACGCGCGCCGTCGCCACGGGCAAGGTGGCGGTCCTGCCGGATCCCGACCCGGCCGACCCGGACCAGACGTACGCCATGCCGTATCCGTACCCGGCCCTGGCCGCCCCGGTCACCGCCGGCGGTCACCGCTTCGGCGCGCTCACCGTGCTGCGCCTGGAGAGCCACGGCGGCTTCGGTCCCACCGACCGCAGGGTGCTGCAGGAGATCGCGGACGCACTGGCCGCGGCCCTCGCCCGGCTCGCACGCGCCGGCACCGCCGTCGTCGCCGGTCCCACACCCGCCCTCGCGCCGGTGTTCCACTCGAGCATCCGCACTCCGGGCTGGGGAGTGCGCGGCGTCCCCGGCTCGGCCGGCGCCAGCCTGATGTACCCCCTGCGGCACTTCGCCGAGCGGCTCAACCAGACCACGACGGTGGACCACCTCGTCGCGGCGGCCCGGGACTCCATCATGTCCCCGTTCGGCGCCCGGGCCCTGGTGCTGGCCTCGGTGGGTGCGGGGCGGCTGTGGGTGCTGGGGCACAGCGGACCGTCCTCCGCGATGGTCCGCGCCCTGCACGGCGCCCGGCTCGGGGCGAGCACCCCGGCCGTGGACGCCGTGCGCGGACACGCGCTCTTCCTGCCCGGGGGCCCGCCGCCGGACGCGGGCTCCGGCGGGCAGGGTGCCGGGCCGCCGGGCCAGGCCTACCTTCCGCTCGTCGCCGGGGGCAGGCCCGTCGCCGTGGCGTCCGAGGCGCACCCGCACGTCGTCGGTGTGTGCTGCCTCGAGTTCGCGGGGCCCCGCGAGTTCCCGCCCGAGGAGCGGGCGGTGCTCGGCATGATGGCCGGCATGCTGGGAGCGGCGGTGGAGCGCGTCGAACTCGGCGCCCGCCAGCGCGAGATCGCGGAGCACCTGCAGCGCAGGCTGCTGCCGTCCGCGCTCCCCGATCTGCCGGGGCTCGCCACCACCGCGCGCTACCAGCCCGCCGTGACCACCGTCCAGGTGGGCGGCGACTGGTACGACGTGATCAAAGTGTCGGACGAGCGCATGGTGCTCGTCGTCGGCGACGTGGAGGGCCACGACCTGGACAGCGCCGCCGTGATGGGCCAGGCGCGCACCGCGCTGATCTCCTACGCCACCGAGGGCCACCGGCCCGCCGTGGTGATCGACCGGACGGGCAGGCTGCTCGCCGGACTCGGCACGGAGCAGCTCGTGACGTGCTGCGTGGTCGCCCTGGACACCGGCGACGGCACCGCCGAGGTGGCCCTCGCCGGCCATCCCCCGCCACTCGTACGACGGCCCGACGGAGGCGTCGACACCCTGGCCGCGCCGGCGAACCTCCCCCTGGGCGTCACCACACACCACCCCTACCGGAGTTGGGAGCACACGCTGTCGCCGGGATCCGTGCTGATGCTCTACTCCAACGGCCTGACCGACTCCGCCACCCGCGACCCCGGCACCTGCGCCCAGGAACTGCTCCGCGCCGGCGGCCGGGAGGCCGGGGCCGACCTGGAGCGGCTGGCCGACCGTCTGGTCGCCGAGGTCTCCGGCCCCCGCTGGCGGCGCGACGACGCGGTGCTGCTCCTCGCCCGCTACGAGGGCGCCGTGAGCAGGGGCGCGCCGCGGACGGCGAGCCTGCACATCCAGCGCCGCGATCTGCACGGGGTCAAGGCGGCCCGCGCGTTCGTCGACCGGCAGTTGCGCTCGTGGGAGCTGACCGGCGTGTCGGAGACCCTCCAGCTGATCGCGTCCGAGATCGTGACGAACGCCCTCGTCCACGCGGGCAGCGACGTCGACGTCCGGCTGCGGGCCTTCGGGGACCGCGTGCGGCTGGAGGTGCGGGACTCCGACGGCAACCCGCCCGTCCCCTCGCCGCTGGCACTGGACGCGGAGCAGAACGCCGAGGCCGAGCACGGCCGGGGCCTGCTCATCGTGGAGGCCCTGGCCGGGCAGTGGAACACCTCGCCCAACGGCCGCGGGAAGACCGTCTCGCTGGACCTGCCCGTGGGGGACGGCTGACGGACCCGGCCGGGACCGGAGGGGCCGGCCGTCAGTGCGGACGGTCGTGGTCGTCGTGGTGGTGGTCGCCGCCGTGGTCCCCGTGGTCGTGGCCCGCGGGGCGACCGTCCAGGGTCCGGGCGCGCGTGGTGACCTCGTCCGCGCGGACCACGTCCTGTTCGGTGAGCACGTCCTCCAGGGCGGCCAGCCAGAGCCGGTAGTACTCCCAGGACTCGTCCGCGGACCGCCCGTCCTCCCAGGCACGGATCCGGGCGATCAGCGCGGCCTGGAAGCGCGGCCAGGCGAAGGCGCCCGCCTCGTGCAGCGCGACGGCCATGCCGAAGGCGCGGCTCTCCCACGGCTCGGCGAAGACCAGTTCGCCGTTGGAGCGGGGCGGGGCGGCCGGTCCGTCGACGTCCAGGGGCGCGGTCACGGCGCCGTCACCTTCGCCACGCCGACCATGGCGTCCCGGGTCACCAGCGGCACGAGTTCCTCTTCCGTCAAGTGCTCGGTGCCGGCGGGGCGTTCGGGCAGCACCAGCCAGCGCACCTCGCTGGTGGAGTCGCGGACGGTGATCCGTACGCCGTCGGCGAGGTCGAGTCCCATCTCGGAGAGCACCGCGCGCGGCTCCCGCACCAAGCGCGAGCGGTAGGCGGGGTCCTTGTACCAGCTCGGCGGGAGTCCGAGCACCGGCCAGGGGTAGCAGGAGCACAGGGTGCAGACCACCACGTTGTGGGTGGTGGGGGTGTTCTCCACGACGACGATGTGCTCGCCCTGCGGGCCGGTGAAGCCCAGTTCCGCGATGGCCGCCGTGCCCTCCTGGAGCAGCCGGCGCTTGTACTGCGGGTCGGTCCACGCCCTGGCGACGACCTTGGCTCCGTTGAGCGGCCCCACCTGGGTCTCGTAGGTGGCGATGATCGCGTCCATCGCCGCCGGGTCGATCAGGCCGCGCTCGGTGAGCAGTTGCTCGAGCGCCTCGGTGCGCAGGGCCGGGGCGAGGCGGTCGTCGGGACCGCTGGTGGGGGTCATGAGGGGGTCTCCAGGTAGCTCTCGAACAGCTCGGCGGTGACGGAGAAGGGTTCGGCGCCGGGGCCCCACAGTTCGCGGGAGTCGAAGCGGACCGAGTAGACGTGCTGCGGGTTCTCGCCCAGGAAGTGCGCGTGGGTGTCGGGCAGCAGGGCGGAGGGCTGGACGAGCTCCACGACGCCGCTGCGCCCGCGCAGGTAGCCCGGCAGCCGCGTGTGCCCGGGCGGCGACATGTCCCTCGCCCGCACCCGCTCACCGACGGCGAAGGCCGCAGGGGTGTCGACGGTGCGGAGCGAGCCCGGCGCGGTGGGGGCGTAGTCGGGGCGGGCCGGTTCGGGGGCCGGTGGCTCCACGAGGTGCTCGCCGCGCAGGTTGCGGGCACGGGTCTCGACGGCGGTGGGTGCGAGGACGGCGGTCTCGGTGAGCATCAGCTCCGCGGCGTTCAGCCACCGGCCGAAGTAGCCCTCGTCCAGGTAGGCGGCCCGGTCCAGGCGTTCCGTGGCATGCCGGAAGGCGTCCAGGTTGTAACCGGCCACCCGGATGGACAGGAGCGTGAGCGCGAACGCCCGCGCCTGCCAGGGCTCCGCGAACACCGGTTCGCCGGACCGCGGCGGCCGGACGGGGCCCCATCCCTCGGTGCCCCCCATGTCGGCGATGCCCTCCATGGCGTGCCCTTTCGTGTGCCGGGACGACTGGCACACCAGCTTGGCCCCCGGGCGGTCGCCGCTCCCGGCGACACGGCCCGCGCACCTCCCGTTTCCATCCGATGGACCGTCGGGCCCGCGCCCTACCGGGGGCCGAGGAACTCCCGGGCCCCGCGCAGACGTGTCCTTACGAGCCTCTGGGTGGCGCTGCTGTCGAGGCGGACGTCGAGCGGCCCGGGCACGGGGCCGTCGGCGCGGCGCCCGGTGGGCAGGGCGGTGGCGTCGAGTCCGTCGCGGCGGGCGATCAGCGCGCCGAGTTCGTGGCGGCTGAGGGCGTCCGTCCCGGCGAGGTGGAACACCCCGGACGCGTCGGACACCGCGAGTTCCCACAGGGCGGCGGCGAGGTCCACGACGTGCACCGGGCAGCGCACGTCGTCGGTGAACAGGCCGCCGTCGCGCACCCCGGCGGCCAGGTCGTGGACGAGGCGCTCGTGGACGGATCCGCCGTCGCCGATGATCAGCGAGGTGCGCGCGACCACGGCTGAGGGCACCAGCAGCCGCACCGCGGTCTCGGCGGCGGCCTTCGCCGCGCCGTACGGGGTGAGGGGGTCGGGCAGGCAGGTCTCGTCGTAGTGGACCCGGGCCCCGGAGAAGACGGCGTCGCTGGAGACGTGGACCAGGCGGCAGCCGAGTCGCGCCGCGGCCAGTGCCACCCGGACCGATCCGTCTGCGGTGACCTCCCAGTCGCTGTACCCGCTGGTCGCGTTGACGACGGTGTCGGGGGCGACCTCGGCCAGCACCCGGGCGGGGTCGCCGGGGGCGCGGAGGTCGAGGTGGTGCCACGGGACGCCGGGAACGCCGCCGGGGTGACGGGAGCGGTACGTCGCGGCCGTCCCGAACCCCGCGGCCACGGCCTGCCGTACGAGTTCCCTGCCCAGGAACCCGCTGCCGCCGACGATGAGGACCTTCACGTGCCCCACGGTAGGGCAGCCGTACGGCCGGTGGCCCCGTCCGTTCCCGGAAACGTCGAAGGCACGGAAGGAAGCCTTGAGTCGCGGAGTCGTGCGGGCAGCGGCGGGGCTCGGGCCGGGTTCGGCCCGGGTTCGGCCCGGCCGTCCTCAGCGGTTCCTGGCGGGGCGGTGCCCCGTCACACGCCGGGGAACCTCTCGTGTTCGGCGCGCCGCTGCGGGGGGACGGTGCCGGAGCGGGCGCCGGAGGCGCGGGCGCCCGTGGTGTTCCAGGCCTTGATGACGGGGCGGCCGTGCTCCGTGCCGAGCCGGCTGACGGTGCCGGTGTCCAGGGCGAACAGCGAGCCGGCGGAGGGCGGCAGCCCGAGGCGGCGGGCGGTGAGGACGCGCAGGATGTGGCCGTGGGCGACGAGCAGGACGTCGCCCGCGCCGGGGTCGCGCAGCAGTGGCTCGACGCGCGCGAGCACGCGGTCGGCGCGGCGGCCGACGTCCTCGGGGCTCTCCCCGGGATGGTCCGTGGGGCCGGGTGCCACACCGTCGGTCCACAGGTTCCACTCCGGGCGGGTGCGGTGGATCTCCGCGGTGGTGACGCCCTCGTAGCCCCCGTAGTCCCATTCGCTCAGGTCCGGGTCGATCTCGGCACCGGACACCCCGGCCAGTTGGGCGGTGCGTACGGCGCGGCGCAGGGGGCTGCTCAGGGCGAGGGCGATGTCGTGCCCGCCGAGCAGGTGGGCGACGCGGGCGGCCTCGCCCTCGCCGTGCGGTGTCAGGGGCAGGTCGGTGTGGCTGGTGTGCTGTCGGGACAGGGTCCACGCGGTCTCGCCGTGGCGGAGCAGGAGCAGGTCGCCCATGGTCGTTCATCCACTTTCGGCACGCAGGAGGGGTGGTGCGGGTGAGGCGGTGCGGAGCCCGCGCCGACGGGCGCGGGCTCCGGCCGTGACTAGGCCTTGTCGGCCGCGGTGGTGACGGCGTGGCCGCCGAACTGGTTGCGGAGCGCGGCGATCATCTTCATCTGCGGGGAGTCGTCCTGGCGGGACGCGAAGCGGGCGAAGAGGGACGCGGTGATCGCGGGCAGCGGCACGGCGTTGTCGATGGCGGCCTCGACCGTCCAGCGGCCCTCGCCCGAGTCCTCGGCGTAGCCCTTGAGNTNGTCGAGGTGCTCGTCCTCGTCGAGGGCGTTGACGGCCAGGTCGAGCAGCCAGGAGCGGATGACGGTGCCCTCCTGCCAGGAGCGGAACACCTCGCGCACGTCGGTGACCGAGT
>NZ_KB892120.1:0-66162 GCF_000373665.1 Streptomyces sp. BoleA5 | reverse complement strand
TGACAACCGCTGACCACTCGGCCGCAGGTCACAGCGTTGATCGTCTAGGCGGCCCCAGGTCAGCAGACCCCCGGGTCACTTCTTCGGCTACTGAGGCAGTCACCGGCCTCGGCGCCGCGTTGAACAAGGGCGGCTCCGCGGGACGTGGTGGTGAGTGTGGCCGCAACTGCCGGCCACGGATTCCGGCTGGGTGGGGGTGCGCGGTGGACGAAGCGGCGGTGTCGGTGGTGAGGGGCTCGGTGCGCTTCCTCAGGTGGGCGGCCGGGGCGGCACTCGACGTGTACGCCGCCCTGTCCGCCCGCTCGCGGCGCTCCCCCGGCGCTACGGCGCGGTGAGTGCCGCCTCGATCGAGGAGCCGTGGCGCTCCAGCCAGGCCTCGCGGCGCTTGATCTGGTCGCCGACGCCCTCCTGCCACATGCGGGCCCAGCCGCCGCCCTCGGTCTCGGCCATGCGCTTCATGGAGAACCACGCGCGGCGGGTCCGCAGCACTGCGACCTCCAGCAGGCGGCCGCGATCGGTGCCGGACATTCCGTACGCGTCGGCGAGCAGGCGGCAGCGGCGGGGGACGTGGACGTCGCGCAGGTGGGGGTCGGCGTCGGCGGGGTCGCCGATGGGGGCCCAGTAGAGCATCGCGTTGTGGATCTCCTCGACCCTTGCGACGGGCCTGGCCAGGTCGAAGTCGATGAGCGCGGCGGCCCGGCCGTCCCGGAAGACGATGTTGTCGGGCGTGAAGTCCATGTGCCCGACCACCTCGGCGGGAAGGGTGGGCGCGGGAGGCATGTCCGGGTGCGAAACCGGGCCGGAGGGGGCCCCGACGCCGTCGGGCGGGGTGAAGCCGGCGGCCGCTTCGTCGTAGGCGCGGACCAGACGGCCGACCGAGACGAGGCGGTCCTCGTCGGCGATCCACGCCGGACGCGGACGTCCGGCGACCTCGCCCGTGACGTAGGTCAGCACCTCGCGCCCGGCCGCGTCGATGCCGAGGAGGCGCGGGGCGCCGGGGAATCCGACGTCCTCAAGGTGCCGGAGCAGGGCGTGCACCAGAGGGCTGTGCGGGCCGGTCGGGCGGCGGACCGTGTCGCCGACGCGGACGACGCCCTCGGTCACGTCACCGCCGATCAGGGGGATCTCCGGCTGCGGCTCAGCGGTCTCGGGATACGTGGCGGCGGGCGGGGAGGGTGGGCCGTCGAAAGGCATCCGCCCATTGTGCGCCGCACGGCCCCGCCCGCGCCGGGGTTCACGACGGCGGCTGCGTCGTCCCCGTGCGACGGCGGCCGCGCGCCGTCACGACGAGCGGACGGCGAGAACGGTCGTGCCGGCCGGGCCGCGCGGCGGTCGCTGACAGCGCGGGCAGAAGTAGCTCGAGCGGTTCATCCAGGGGCGGCGGCGGATCGGCGTGCCACAGCGGCGGCAGGGCTCGTCCTCGCGACCGTAGGCGTCCAGGGAGCGGTCGAAGTAGCCGGACTCGCCGTTGACGTTGACGTACAGGCTGTCGAAGCTCGTGCCGCCGGCGGCGAGGGCGTCGGTCATGACCTCGCGGATGTGGGTGAGCAGCTCGGAGGTGACCGGACGGGTCAGGGTGGCGGTCGGCCGCTCGTAGTGCAGCCTGGTGCGCCACAGCGCCTCATCGGCGTAGATGTTGCCGACCCCGCTGATCAGGGACTGGTCCAGCAGTGCCCGCTTGATCGTGGTGCGGCGGCGGCGCAGCGCGGTGTGGAAGGCCGCGTCGTCGAATCGGGGGTCGAGGGGGTCGCGGGCGATGTGCGACAGAGGGACCGGCAGCCGCTCGGGGTCGCCGGGTACGCACTCGTGCAGCGACAGGCCGCCGAAGGTGCGCTGGTCGACGAAGCGCAGCTCCGTCCCGAGATCGTCCTCGAAGCGGATCCGGATCCGCAGGTGGGTCTCGGCGGGCGCGACCTCCGGCTGGACGAGCAACTGACCGCTCATGCCGAGGTGGCCGAGGAGGGCCAGCGGGGAGTCCTGGAGCGGCAGCCACAGGTACTTGCCGCGGCGCAGGGCGGGGCCGAAGGTCTGCGCCTCCAGCCGGGCGGCGAAGTCCGCGCCGCCGGCGAGGTGGCGGCGCACGGAACGGGGGTGCAGCACCTCGGCCCGGGCGACCGTGCGCCCGCTCACCCAGCGGTCCAGGCCGCGGCGTACGACTTCGACCTCGGGCAGCTCGGGCACTCGGTGCGCTCCTCTCGGACGGCGGTTCCCCGCCGGGGGAACCGCAAGGCCCGCCCGGGCGGCCTCGGGGGCCGGCCGGACGGGCCTGACGGGTTCAGCCGGCGACAGTGCCGTTCGCGTCGCGCGTGGCGCGGATGTCGCGCCACGCCGACTCGGCGGCCTGCTGCTCTGCTTCCTTCTTGCTGCGGCCGGTGCCGGTGCCGTACTCGACACCACCGACGCGGGCGGCAGCCGTGAAGGTCTTCTCGTGGTCGGGTCCGGTCTCGGAGACCACGTACTCCGGGACACCGAGGCCCTCGCCCGCGGTGAGTTCCTGGAGGCTGGTCTTCCAGTCCAGTCCGGCACCGAGGTTGGACGACCTCTCGATCAGCGGATCGAAGAGCCGGTGCACCAGCTCCGACGCGGCGTCCAGGCCCTGGTCCAGGTAGACCGCGCCGATCACCGCCTCGAGGGTGTCCGCGAGGATCGACGCCTTGTCCCGGCCGCCCGTGCCCTCTTCGCCCCGGCCGAGGCGGATGAAGCTGCCCAGGTCGAGGCCGCGGCCGACACCGGCCAGGGCGCGCGAGTTGACCACCGCGGCCCGTAGCTTGGCGAGCGTGCCCTCCGGAAGGTCCGGGTGGGTGCGGTAGAGCGTGTCCGTGACCACCAGGCCGAGCACGGAGTCCCCGAGGAACTCCAGGCGCTCGTTGGTGGGCAGACCACCGTTCTCGTACGCGTACGAGCGGTGGGTCAGCGCACGCACCAGAAGGGCGGGTTCGAGTGTGTACCCGAGCCGCCCTTCCAGAACCGCGGGGGACGAGGCTGCCTTACCGGCGTCCGTCGACGTTGCGCCGTCTGACGACATGGAGCCCCTCACCCGCCGATCAGACCTCGAGGACCTGACGACGGTTGTAGGTGCCGCAGCTCGGGCACGCGATGTGCTGCTGCTTCGGCTCGTGGCAGCGCTCGCACGCCACCAGGCTCACGGGCGCAGCCTTCCACTGCGAACGGCGGTGGCGCGTGTTGCTGCGCGACATCTTCCGCTTGGGAACAGCCACGGCTACTTCTCCTGGTTCTCGTCGGCGCCGTCCTCGGCACCGCTCAGCTGGATTTCCTGCAGGGCCGCCCAACGGATGTCGGTGACCTCGTGGTGGTGGTCCGGGTCGTCCGCCAGCCGTGCCCCGCAATCGGGGCACAGGCCGGAACAGTCGTCCTGGCACACCGGCTGCAGCGGCAGTTCGAGAACCACCGCGTCACGCAGCACGGGCTCGAGGTCGAACAGGTCGCCCTCGAGGAAGAGAGTGTCCTCCTCCTCGGCGTCGTCACCGGCGTCGGCGGCACCATGGTGCCCACCGGTCCGGGTGTCGGCGTCGGGGTAGGAGTACAACTCCTGGAAGTCCGTCTCGAGCTCGCGCTCGACCGGCTCCAGACACCTTACGCACTCCCCCGAGAGCGGTGCGCGGGCGGTGCCCGTGACGAGCACCCCCTCCATCACCGACTCCAGGCGGAGGTCCAGCGTGATCTCCGCGCCCTCGCGGACACCGATGACCTCGATGCCCATGTCCTTGGGGGCCGGCACCGAGCGGGAGACCTTCTTCATCGCCCCAGGACGACGACCCAGCTCGTGCGTGTCGAACACGAGCGGGTTGCGGTGGTCGAGGCGGGTGTTCAGGGCTCCTGCTTTCTTCGGTTCGGCGCGTGCCCTTCGGTGCGACGGCGGGCACGCCAAAGCGCCGGGGATCACACGGCTGAGGGATCAGGATACCCGTCCCCCGGGCTCAGCCCAAACCGCGCTCCTGCTCCAGCTCCCGCAGCCGGTTCAGGTCGATCATGCTGGTGTCGAAGAAGCTCGTCTCGTCCAGCGCCGCGCCCTGACCCTGCTGGTGCTGCTGCGGCATGTACTGCTGCTGCTCGTAGCCGGTCTGCTGCTGCGGCTGCTGCGGCTGCTGCGGCTGCTGCCAGCCGTAGTTCGGGTCGTAGTAGGCCTGCTGCGGCTGCGCGGCGTACGGGTCGGCGTACTGGCCCTGCTGCTGGTACGGGTCCGGCTGCGGGCCCTGCTGCTGGTACGGGTCCGGCTGCTGGTAGCCGTAGTCGGGCTGCTGCACGGCGTTCGGGTCGTACTGGTAGTCGCCGGGGGCCACGGGGGCGGCCAGGCCCGCGAGGTACTCGGCGTCGGACTGCCCGGGGACGTGGCCCTCGCCGTCCGCGTCGTGGGCCAGGCCGGCGCCGAGCTCGTCGACGGGGCGGTGGCCGGTCAGCTTCAGGCGGCCCCGTCCGACGGCCTCCAGGGTCTTGCTGAGGACCGCCTCGAAGGCACCCAGCTTGGCGTCCACGTACTCGTCGGCGCGGCGGCGCAGCGTCTCCGGGTCGCCGCTGCGCTCCGGCGCGTCGTCGTCCTCGTACGGGTAGCCGTTCTCGTCGAGGGCCGGGCCGTGGCCCAGCAGCTTCTCGCGGCCGCGGTCCACCGAGCCGATGGTCTTGGTCAGCACGACCTCGAAGTTGGCGAGCTTGCTGTCGACGTAGTCGTCGGCCTCGGCCCGGATCTCGGTGGCCTCGCGCTGCGCCTCCGTGACGATGCGCTCGGCCTCCTGCTGGGAGCGGCGGGCGATCTCGGTGTCCGAGATCAGCGAACCGCGTTCCGCGTGCGCGGCCCCGATGATCCGGTCGGCCTCGGCCCGGGCCTCCTCGACCATCTGCTCCCGCCCGCCCAGCAGCTGCTGGGCCTGGGAGAGCGAGTCGGGCAGCGCCGACCGCACGTCTTCGAGCATGTCGAGCAGCTCGGCACGGTTGACCACGCAGGAGGCCGACATCGGCATGGACCGGGCGGCCTCCACGGCGGCCACGATCTCGTCGAGCTTCTTCTGGACGTCCACGTCCCAGACTCTACTGCTGCGCGAGCTTCTTCTTGAGGGCCTCCAGCACGACGGGGGGCAGCAAGTGGGCGACGTCGCCGCCCCATTGCGCCACCTCCTTGACGAGACTGGAGGACAGGAAGCTGTAGGTGGGGTTGGTGGGGACGAACAAGGTCTCCACGCCGGACAGCCCGTTGTTCATCTGGGCCATCTGCAGCTCGTAGTCGAAGTCGCTGACCGCGCGCAGGCCCTTCACGATCGCGGGGATGTCGCGCTGCTTGCAGAAGTCCACCAGCAGGCCGTGGAAGGCCTCCACGCGCACGTTGCCGTACTCGGCGGTGACCTCCTCGATGAGGGCGATGCGCTCCTCGATCGAGAAGAGGCCCTTCTTCGACTTGTTGATCATCACGGCCACGTAGACCTCGTCGTACAGGCGCGAGGCTCGGGCGATGATGTCGAGGTGTCCATTGGTGACGGGGTCGAAGGACCCGGGACAGACTGCGCGGCGCAACGGTGACTCCTCGCTCTGAGGGTTCTGCGGGTGGTTCATGACGCGTCAGTAACGTCGGCGGCGCGACCGTACCAAAGCGTCCCTTCGCCGTACCGACGGGCCCTGATCCCTTCGTACCCCTCGGGCCAGCGGAATTCCCCGCCTCGGGTGCTTCTTTCCACGGTGGCGACGACGTCCGCGTCGAGCCAGCCCCGCGTACGGAGTGTGAGCAGGATCTCGCGCAGCTCGTCGTCCGTGACGGCGTACGGCGGGTCCAGGAACACCAGGTCGTACGGCTCCGCCGGGGGCTCTCCCGCGATCACCTTCTCGGCCTTGCCGGCCCGCACCTCGGCGCCGGGCATCTTGAGGACGCGGACGTTCTCCCGGATGACCCCCGCAGCCCGCGGGTCGGACTCGACCAGCAGCACGTGCGCCGCGCCGCGCGACAGCGCCTCCAGTCCGACGGCGCCCGATCCCCCGTACAGGTCGATCACCCGCGCCCCGTGCAGGGCGCCGCGCAGCGACTCCCAGGTGGAGAACAGCCCCTCCTTCGCCCGGTCCGAGGTGGGTCGGGTTCCGTTACCCGGCGGCACGGCCAGGCGGCGGCCACCGGCGGCTCCGGCGATCACGCGGGTCATCTTCGGCTCACTCGTCTCGTGGGCGGGGAACGGCGCCTGCGCGGCGCCGCTCCCCCACGATACGTAGGTCAGTCCCGGCCCTGCTCGCCCCCGGCCTCCGGCAGGGGTGACCCCGCCAGGCCTCCCACGAGCGCCGGCGAGGCGTAGCGCGACCAGGACAGGCAGCCGTCGGGCGGGCAGTGCTCGGGGCGGCGCGGGTCGTGACCGAGCTCACGCAGCTTCGTCCGGACGGAGTCGGGCGTGCGGCCGAAGCGCGCGGCTATGCGGGCGATGGACTCGCCGTCGTGGAACCGGCGCAGCAGTTCCTCCTCGTGCTGCGGCACCCAGGGCGCGCCGTGCCCCGGGAACAGCTCGCGCAGCACGTCGCGGTCGGGAATGGGCTCGGAGACGTCGGCCACGAGCGCGAGGGCCCGCAGGGCGCGGTTGAGGGCGATGCGCAGGGACGGGACGTCGGTCAGCGGCAGCGTGAGGGTGCCGGAGGCGAGGAGGGTGTCCGGGTCGTCCTCGGACCAGCCGGCCAGGGTCAGGGTGACGGTGGTGTCGTCGTCGCTGGAGAGCTCGATCCGGAAGACCTTCTCACCGAGCGGCAGTTCGTTGAGATGACGGAACGACATGAAATCAGCCCCCAAAGGTCCAACTACGCCGATTCCCTAGCGGATCGGCGCGGACTGTGTCCATTCTCCCAGGGGGCACTGACAATGACGGTCCGTCAGCCCTTGTCGAGATACTGCTCCCGGTCCGCGTCCACCAGGCTCTCCAGCGCGCTGCGCAGGTCCGGCTGGCCCGCCAGTTCGGGGTCCGCGGCGACCAGCGAGGTGGCCTCCTCGCGGGCGGCCGCGATCACGTCCTCGTCGTCGATCACCGTCAGCATGCGCAGCGACGAGCGCGTCCCGGACTGGGCCTGCCCCAGCACGTCGCCCTCGCGCCGCTGTTCCAGGTCGATGCGGGACAGCTCGAAGCCGTCCAGTGTCCCGGCCACGGCGTCCAGCCGGGCGCGGGCCGAGGTCGCCTCCGGCATCTCGGACACCAGCAGGCACAGACCCGCCGCCGAGCCGCGGCCGACCCGGCCGCGCAACTGGTGCAGCTGCGAGACGCCGAAGCGGTCCGCGTCCAGGATCACCATGGCGGTGGCGTTCGGCACGTTGACGCCGACCTCGATCACCGTGGTCGCCACGAGGACGTCGACCTCGCCCGCGGCGAAGCGGCGCATCACGTCGTCCTTCGCCTCCGGCTGCATCCGCCCGTGCAGCACCTCCACCCGCAGCCCGGCCAGCGGCCCCTTGACGAGCTGCTCGGCGGTCTCCAGCACGGCCAGCGGCGGCCGCCGCTCCGCCTCGTCCTCCGCGGACTTCTTCTTCTGCGCGTCCGCTTCGTCGTCCGAGTCGCCGATCCGCGGGCACACCACGTAGGCCTGGTGCCCGTTCTCGGCCTCCTCGCGCACCCGCTCCCAGGCGCGCGAGAGGAAGTGCGGTTTGTCCTTGGCGGGCACGACGTGCGTGGCGATCGGCGAACGGCCCGCCGGCAACTGGTCCAGCACGGAGGTCTCCAGATCGCCGAAGACCGTCATCGCCACGGTCCGCGGGATCGGCGTCGCCGTCATCACCAGCAGGTGCGGCGGCTGCTTGGCCTTGCCCCGCAGCGCGTCGCGCTGCTCGACACCGAAGCGGTGCTGCTCGTCCACCACGACCAGACCCAGGTCGTGGAACTGCACCTTGTCCTCGATCAGCGCGTGCGTGCCCACGACGATCCCGGCCTCGCCGGTCACCAGGTCCAGCAGCGCCTGGCGGCGGGCGGCCGCCCCCATGGAACCCGTCAGCAGCACGATCTTCGTGCCCAGGTCCGAGCCGCCGAGCATGCCGCCCTCGGCGAGGTCGCCCATCATCTCCGTGATCGACCGGTGGTGCTGCTGCGCCAGCACCTCCGTGGGCGCCAGCATCGCGGCCTGGCCGCCCGCGTCGACCACCCCGAGCATGGCGCGCAGCGCCACCATCGTCTTGCCGGAACCCACCTCGCCCTGCAGCAGGCGGTGCATCGGGTGGTCCGTCGCCAGGTCCGCGAAGATCTCCGCCGACACCTTCTGCTGCCCCTCGGTGAGCGTGAACGGAAGCCGCGCGTCGAAGGCCCTCAGCAGGCCGTCCTCCGCCGGCGCACGCGGCACGGCGGGCAGGGCGTCGTCCGCGGCACGGCGCCGCGCCAGCGCCACCTGCAGCACGAACGCCTCGTCCCACTTGAGGCGCTCCTTGGCGATCATGATGTCCGCCTTGGACCGCGGCCGGTGGATCTTCTCCAGCGCCTCCGGCAGCGGCGCGAGCCCGCGCGACTCCCGCAGCGCGGCGGGCAGCGGCTCGCCCGTGCCGGACCACTGCGTGGCCCCCAGGGAGGTCAGCACCGTGTCCACGGTCTTGGCGATCGTCCAGGAGTTGACCTGCTTGCACGCCGGATAGATCGGGATCAGCCGGCCCGCGAAGGCGTCCACGGCCTCCTTGCCGTCCTCGGCGTCCAGCAACTGGTACTCGGGATGAGCCAGTTGCAGGGCACGGTTGAACACGGAGACCTTGCCGGCGAACATGCCGCGCCGGCCCGGGAGGAGGTCGTGCTCGGGCTTGAACACCCCCCGGCCGAAGAAGACCAGGGTCAGCGAGCCGCTACCGTCCGTGACGACCACCTCCAGGCGCGCCTTGCCCGGGCCGTACGTCTTCTTGGTCGCCTTGGCGACGCGGGCGACGACGGTGACGTGCTCGTCGAGCGGGAGGTCGGACAGGCGGGTCAGCTCGCCGCGTTCCGCGTAGCGGCGCGGGTAGTGGTGCAGCAGGTCACCGACCGTGCGCAGGTCGAGGTGGTCGGCGAACACCTTTGCGGTGCGGCCGCCGACGGATTTCGCGAGCGGTTCGTCAAGGGCAGCAGACATCGCGTCCATCTTTGCGCACGGAGCCGACAATGCGGGGACCGGTCGTCCTCGTGCGCGGGTGCGTTGCGCCCGCCTCCGGTCGCCCCGCGGCGGCGACGGGGCTACTCGACGCCGATCAGGAGCGGGCACGCCTCCTGGCCGCCGTCGTAGACGACCGTGTCGACCGCGAGATGGCTGTCGCGGACGTGCGCCTCGAGCCGGTCCGCCAGATCCGCGGGCGCGTGGGCCCCGATGACGAGCGTGACCATCTCCCCACCCGCCGCGAGCATGCGGTCCAGGACGATGATCCCGGTCTCCACGAGGTTGCCGCCGATCACCGCGACGTCCCCGTCGATGAGGCCGAGGACGTCCCCGGCCTGGCAGACGCCGGCCATGGTCCAGGACCGGGCCTCCGCGACGGCGAGTTCCGCGTAGCGGGTGGCGCCGGCCGCGGAGGTCATGGCGACGACGTCCTCGTCGAATCGCCGGGTCGGCTCGTGGACGGCGAGGGCGGCGATGCCCTGGACCGCGGACCGGGTGGGGATGAGGGCCACGCGGACGCCCTCCGCGCGCGCCTGTTCGGCCGCGGCGCCCACCGCGTGCCGCAGTTCGACCTCGTTGGGCAGCAGGACGACCTCGTCGGCGTGCGCGCGGCGGATGGCCTCGGCGATGTCGCCGCTCGCGGGCGGCTCCCCGGGCCGTACGGCGACCACGGTGGCACCGGCCTGCGCGCAGAGTCCGGCGAGGCCGTCGCCGCGCACCACGGCGACGACGGCGCGCAGCGCGCGTTCGCCCCGCTCACCCGCCCCGTGCGGACCGGTCGTCCCGCGGCGGCCCTGCTCCAGCGCCCGCGCCTGGTCGCCGAAGTGCGTGACCTTGATGCGGTACGGCCGTCCGGCCTCGATCCCGGCCTCGATGGCGGCGCCCACGTCGTCGACGTGGACGTGGACGTTCCACAGCCCGTCCCCGCCGACGACCACCAGGGAGTCGCCGAGCCGGTCCAGCCGGGTGCGCAGCGCGGTTACGGCGCGGTCGGGCGCCTCCAGGAGGTAGATCACCTCGAAGCCCGGCCCGCCGGGCACCAAGTGCGGGTCGCCGCCCTCCGTGCCGTCCTCGCCGGTCGCGCAGCCGTAGGGCACGACCTGGGACGCGCTCCGGGGCAGCGGCACCCGCAGGACGTCGTCGAGCGGGCCCATGGGGGCCTGGCCGGAGACCGCGTCGGCGAGGGCGCCCAGGACGGCGACGAGGCCGCGGCCGCCGGCGTCGACGACCCCGGCGTCGCCGAGGACGGCCAGTTGCCGCGGGGTCGCCGCCAGCGCGAGGCGCGCCGCCTCGTACGCGGCCCGGGAGACCTCGTGGACGTCTCCGTTCACCGCGGAGGCGGCCTCCGCGGCCGCCGTGGCGACGGTCAGCATCGTGCCCTCGACCGGGTGCGCCACCGCCTGGTACGCGGACTCCGCGGCCCGGCGCAGGGCGGGCCGCAGGTCGCCGGCGTCCTCGGCGAGGACCTCGGCCATGCCGCGCAGCAGTTGGGCGAGGATCGTCCCGGAGTTGCCCCGCGCGCCGATGAGCGCGCCGTGCGCCATGGAGCGCAGGCACGAGGTGAGGTCCGGGGTGCCGCCCGAGGCGGCGTGGCCCTCGAAGACGGCGTCCACGGACTGGGCGGCGGACTCCACGGTCAGGAAGAGGTTCGTTCCGGTGTCCCCGTCGGCGACGGGGTAGACGTTGATCGCGTCGATCTCCTCGCGTGCCCGCCCGAGCGCCTGGAGGGACAGCCGGCACCATGCGCGGACCGCGGGAGGGTCGAGCGTCGGCGGCACGTGTTCCTCCTGCGGGGCGGCCGGGGACCTGGGGTGGGGAGGTGTCCGCACGCAGCGTACTGAGGGCCGGGGCCCTCCGGGGGACCGCCCCGTACCGCTGACCATGGTAATTTCGAGGGACAGGAGCGGACGTTGTATGCTGCTCCGGTTGCCCGGGGCTGTCCCGGGCCGTCCCTCGGCACCACCGGTCTCCCTTCATTGCACTTGGACGGGCGTCGGCGCCGCCGGGATTTATCCGTAAGTGCATCTGAAGTCTTTGGAGTGACCCGTGGCTGCCAACTGCGACGTCTGCGGCAAGGGGCCGGGCTTCGGCAACAACATCTCGCACTCGCACCGCCGTACTCGCCGTCGTTGGAACCCCAACATCCAGACGGTGCGTGCTGTGGTCGGTCGGACGCCGAAGCGCCTCAACGTCTGCACCTCGTGCATCAAGGCCGGCAAGGTCGCGCGCTGACGCATAGGACGTCGTAGCGCAGCCTTTGCGGCTACTTGAGCCGGTCCACCCTCGTGGTGGACCGGCTTTCTGGTGTGCTCTTCCATCGGATCGCGGCGGATCCCACCGGGATGCGCCGGGATGCGCCGGTCTTCGTCAGCGCTGCCGCCAGGCGTGGTCCACGGGGCCGATGCCGCCGCCGAGAGGGAAGCCCGCCTCGATGGCTCCGGTGACGTACTCCTTGGCGGCGTGGGCCGCCTCCGGGACGTCCATCCCCCGCGCCAGAAACGAGGCGACGGCGGACGCCAGCGTGCAGCCGGTGCCGTGGGTGTGGCGGTTGTCATGGCGCGGGGCGCGCAGCCAGTGCTCGCTGCTGCCGTCCGTGAGCAGGTCGACGGCGTCGCCGCTCAGGTGGCCGCCCTTGATCAGGACCCAGCGGGGGCCGCACTCGAGGACGGCCGCCGCGGCCTCGCGCAGGGCCGGCTCGCCGTCCACGACGACTCCCGTGATCTGGCGCACTTCGTCCAGGTTGGGGGTGGCGACGGTGGCCAGCGGCAGCAGCCGCGTCCGGACGACCTCGACGGCGTCCGCGGCGAGCAGCGGGTCGCCGTGCTTGGAGACGCCGACGGGGTCGACGACCACCGGGACGTCGAGCGGGGCGAGGAGTTCGGCGACGGCGGAGACGAGCCCGGCCGAGGAGAGCATCCCGGTCTTGACCGCCTGGACGCCGATGTCGTCCACGACACTGCGGAACTGGGCCCGCACGGCCTCCACCGGGAGTTCCCAGGCACCCTGGACACCCAGCGAGTTCTGCGCCGTGACGGCCGTGACCACGCTCATCCCGTGGACGCCGAGGGCGAGCATGGTCTTCAGGTCGGCCTGGATGCCCGCGCCGCCGCCGGAGTCGGAACCGGCGACGGTGAGCACGCGTGGTGGGCTCGTCATACCGCGAATCTAGTCGGCGCCTTCACTCGGCCCCGAAGTGGTCCCAGCCGCCCGCCTTGTCCCAGGGGGCGCCGTCCACGGTGACCTGGGGGGCCGTGGTGGCCTTCACCACCCGGCCGATGACCCGCCAGCGGGCGGGCAGTTTCGTCTCCGGGGGGAAGGCGGCGACTATCGCGTGGTCCTCTCCCCCGGTCAGCACCCAGTGCAGCGGGTCGACGCCGACGGCCTGGCCGATGTCGGCCATCTGCGCCGGGATGTCGATGTCCGCGGAGGACAGGTCGATGGCGACGCCGCTCGCGGCGGCGATGTGGCCGAGGTCGGCGACGAGCCCGTCGCTCACGTCCGTCATGGCCGTCGCGCCGAGTTCCGCGGCGGCGGGACCCGCGTGGTACGGCGGTTCGGGGCGGCGGTGGGCCTCGACGAAGGCGCGCGGGGAGCGGAACCCCCGGGAGAGGACGGCGAGTCCCGCGGCGGACCAGCCGAGCCAGCCGGTGACGGCGACGACGTCGCCGGGGCGGGCACCGGATCGGGTGATGGGTTCGCGGTCGCGCAGGTCGCCCAGTGCGGTGATGGAGACCATGATCGTGTCACCGCGGACGACGTCACCGCCGACCACGGCCGCGCCGGCCACCTGGCACTCGTCCCGGATGCCGTCCATCAGCTCGACCGGCCAGGTCACCGGCAGGTCCGCCGGGACGACCAGGGCGAGCAGCACGGCGGTCGGCACGGCGCCCATGGCGGCGATGTCCGCGAGGTTCTGCGCGGCGGCCTTGCGGCCCACGTCGTAGGCGGTGGACCAGTCGCGGCGGAAGTGCCGCCCCTCCACGAGCGCGTCGGTGGTGGCCACCACCCGCCGGTCCGGGGCGGCGACCACGGCGGCGTCGTCACCCGGTCCGAGCCGGACGGCGGGGCTGGAGGTGAGCCGGGCGGTCAACTCCCTGATGAGCCCGAACTCCCCCAGTTCGCCCACGGTGCCCTTCATCTGACTGTCCCCTTCACCTGGCCGGTCCCCTTCTGTGTGCGCTTGTGCGGCGGCTTCGGCGCGACCGGTACCGCGCGGGTCTCCCCGCGGCATGCGGCGACGCGGTACCGTGACGTTCCCTCCCACATGATCCTCGTAGCCGCCCTGGAGGTTCCGTGGTACAGGCGTACATTCTGATCCAGACCGAGGTGGGAAAGGCCTCGGCAGTAGCTGAGGTGATCTCCAAGATTTCGGGGGTCATCCAGGCCGAGGACGTCACCGGCCCGTACGACGTGATCGTGCGTGCCCAGGCCGACACGGTCGACGACCTGGGGCGCCTCGTGGTGGCGAAGGTGCAGCAGGTGGAGGGGATCACCCGCACCCTGACCTGTCCGGTCGTCCATCTGTAGGCCCCCTGTAGGCTCGGCGGGTGATGTACCGCCGGGTAGCGCTAGTCTCCGTGTCCGCCGTCGCGTGCATGTCCGCGGCGGCGGTCTGGATTTCCGCCTCCGGCACCGCCGCGGGCGGGGTCGCCGTGCCGTCGCCCTCCGCCTCCGCCGCCCGGATGTGCGGCGCCCTCCACGACGCGCTGCCGGGGAAGGTCGACGGACTGTCGAAGCGGTCGGTGAGCCCCGTCTCCGACCTCACCGCCGGATGGGGGGATCCTACGGTGGTGCTGCGCTGCGGCGTGCCGCGACCCGAGATGCTGACCCCGGGCAACCCGGTCTACAACCCCACCGCCGAGGCGGTGGAGGTCAACGGGGTGAGCTGGCTCGTCGAGCAGACCGGCGACGGCTACCGCTTCACGACGACCGGCCGCAAGGCCTTCGTCGAGGTGACCGTACCCGCCCGCTACAAGCCCGAGGTCAATCCGCTGACCGACCTCGGGCACGCCGTGGAGACCACGATCCCCTCCGAGCTCTGACGGGCCCGGGGCACCGCTGCTCGCCGTTCGCGGTTCAGCGCAGGCCGGTGGGGCGCCGCAGCGCGGCCTGGATCAGTCGGTCCACCAGTGCCGCGTAGCCGACGCCGCTCTCCTGCCACATGCGCGGGTACATGGAGATCGGCGTGAAGCCGGGCATCGTGTTGATCTCGTTGATCACGAACTCGCCGTCGTCCTGCAGGAAGAAGTCCGCGCGGACCAGCCCCTCGCAGGAGGCCGCGTCGAAGGCGGCCACGGCGAGCCGCTGCACCTCGGCGGTCTGCTCCGGGGTCAGCGGGGCGGGGACGACGCCCTCGGCGGAGTCGATGTACTTCGCCTCGAAGTCGTAGAAGTCGTGCGCCGTGACCGGCGGGATCTCGGCGGGGACGGAGGCGCGCGGGCCGTCCTCGAACTCCAGGACGCCGCATTCGATCTCGCGGCCCCGCAGCAGCGACTCCACCAGCACCTTGGGGTCGTGCCGGCGGGCCTCCTCGATCGCCTCGTCCAGGCCCGCGAGGTCGTCGACCTTGCTGATGCCCATCGAGGACCCGGCGCGTGCGGGCTTGACGAAGACCGGCCAGCCGTGGTCGGCCGCGAAGTCCACGACCGCCTTGCGGGCCGCGGCGGGGTCGTTCTCCCACTCGCGGGGGCGGATCACCACGTACGGGCCGACCGGCAGGCCGAAGGAGATGAAGACCCGCTTCATGTACTCCTTGTCCATGCCGACGGCCGAGGCGAGCACGCCGGAGCCGACGTAGGGCACACCGGAGAGCTCCAGCAGTCCCTGGAGAGTGCCGTCCTCGCCGTAGGGGCCGTGCAGCACGGGGAAGACGACGTCGACGTCGCCCAGCGCCTTGGGCACCGAGCCGGGCTCGCTGTAGACGACCTCGCGGCTGGCCGGGTCCACCGGCAGCATCACCGTGCCGTCAAAGGACTCGGCGAGCTGCTCGACGCTCGGCAGCGCGCGGTCGGCGATCGCCATCCGGGACGGGTCGTCGGCGGTCAGCGCCCAACGGCCGTCGGTGGTGATCCCGATCGGCAGCACGTCGTACTTGTCGCGGTCGATCGCGCTCAGTACGGCGCCTGCGGTGAGGACCGAAATGGCGTGCTCGGAGCTGCGTCCGCCGAAGACGACGGCGACGCGCGGCTTGCGGGAAGAAGGCTGAATGCTCATGTCGCGTTGACCTTACCGTTCCGGACGTCAGCGTTCCGACTTGGCGGAGCGCGACATCAGCTCCTTGACCGCCACGACCGGCTGCTTGCCGTTGTGCACGATGTCGACGACGGTCTCGGTGATGGGCATGTCGACACCGTGCCGGCGGGCGAGGTCGAGCACCGACTCGCAGGACTTGACGCCCTCGGCGGTCTGCCGGGTGACGGCGATGGTCTCCTGCAGCGTCATGCCCTTGCCCAGGTTGAAGCCGAAGGTGTGGTTGCGGGACAGCGGCGAGGAGCAGGTCGCGACGAGGTCGCCCAGGCCCGCCAGGCCGGAGAAGGTCAGCGGGTCGGCGCCGAGCGCGATGCCGAGCCGGGTGGTCTCCGCCAGTCCGCGCGTGATCAGCGAGCCCTTGGTGTTGTCGCCCAGGCCCATGCCGTCGGCGATGCCGACCGCCAGGCCGATCACGTTCTTCACGGCGCCGCCGAGTTCGCAGCCGACCACGTCGGTGTTGGTGTACGGCCGGAAGTAGGCGGTGTGGCTGGCGGCCTGCAGCCGCTTGGCGACGGCCTCGTCACGGCAGGCGACCACGCTCGCGGCGGGCTGCCGTGCGGCGATCTCCTTGGCCAGGTTGGGGCCGGACAGCACGGCGACGCGCTCCGGGCCCGCCTTGGCGACCTCCTCGATGACCTCGCTCATCCGCTTGGCCGTGCCGAGTTCGACGCCCTTCATCAGGCTGACCAGCACCGAGTCGCGGGGCAGCAGCGACTGCCACTCGGCCAGGTTGCCGCGGAGCGTCTGCGACGGTACGGAGAGGATCACGAACTCCGCGTCCCGGGCCGCCTCGGCGGGGTCGGTGGTGGCGGTGATCGTCTCGGGCAGCTCGGTCCCGGGCAGGTAGTACGGGTTGCTGCGCGTGCTGTTGACCGCTTCGACCACCTCGGGGCGTCGGCCCCACATGGTCACCTGGGCGCCCGCGTCGGCGAGCACCATCGCGAAGGCGGTTCCCCAGGAGCCCGCGCCGTAGACCGCGCAGCGCGTCGTCACTTGGTGTTCCCCTTCTGCTTGCGAGGGTCGAAGCGCTCGGCGGGCGGGGTCTGGCCGCGCAGTTCACCCAGCAGCTCGCTGACCGCGGCCATGATGGCGTCGGTGGCGTCCCTGAGCACCTCGGCGTTGGCCTCCTGCCCGTAGAAGGCCGAGAGGTCCACCGGCGGCCCGGCGACGACCCGCAGGGTCCTGCGCGGGAACAGGCGGAGCTTCTTCTCCGTGGCGTAGGGCGGCATGACCTCGTTGGCGCCCCACTGGGCGACCGGGATCACGGGGGCCTTGGTCATCAGCGCGACCCGTGCCACGCCGGTCTTGCCCACCATCGGCCACATCTCGGGGTCGCGGGTCAGCGTGCCCTCCGGGTAGAAGGCGACGCACTCGCCGGAGTTGATGGCGTCCACCGCGGCCCGGAAGGCGTTGGCGGCGTCGGTGCTCTCGCGGTAGACGGGGATCTGACCGGTGCCGCGCAGTATGGCGCCGACGAAGGCGGGCTTGAACAGCGGCGCCTTCGCCAGGAAGCGGGGGACCCGCCCGGTGTTGTACTGGAAATGCGCGTACGACAGCGGGTCGAGGTACGAGTTGTGGTTGACCGCCGTGATGAATCCGCCCTGGCCCGGAATGTGCTCCATTCCGCGCCAGTCCCGCTTGAAAAGAACGACAAGCGGCGGTTTGGCGATGACGGCTGCGAGCCGGTACCAGAAGCCGATTCTGCGGCGGGACACCAGAACTCCTCCTCGTTCCGCCGCCGACCCGGGGGTCACCGGATCGCGGCCTGCTGCGGTCGGCGGCACCGTACGGCCGGTGCGGCCGCACAAGTGTCGCCGGAAGGGCCACCGTAACGCCAGGGCGGAGGGCCCCAGGGGTACGCCCCGGCGGAAGCGCCGGGGCCGGGAGGGCCCGAGCACGTACCAGGGAGATCGTGCACCCGGAGGCGGGCCGTCGGGAAGGGGGGTTGGGGCAGGGTGGCGGTGGCCCCGGGGGACCCGAGCACAATAGTTCGGTGTCGCCACCCGTGGAATGGACGCTCGTCGTCCCGCTGAAGCCGCTGTCCGCCGCCAAGAGCCGCCTCGCGGAGGCCGTCGGCCCCGTGCGGCCGGGGCTGGCGCTGGCCTTCGCGCAGGACACGGTGGCCGCCGCACTCGCCTGCGAGGCGGTACGAGATGTGACGGTCGTCACCGATGACCCGCTCGCCGGGTCCGTGCTGGCGGCCCTCGGGGCGCGCGTCGAGGCCGACTCCCCGGCCGCCGGCCTCAACGCGGCGCTGCGGCACGGCGCCGACGCGGTCCTGCGGCGTCACCCCGCGGCGGCCGTGGCGGCCCTGAACGCCGATCTCCCGGCCTTGCGGCCCCTCGAACTGGCCGCGGTGCTCCGCGCGGCCGCGCGAAGCCCAGGACGGTCGTTTCTGGCCGACGCGGCCGGAATCGGCACCACGCTGCTGGCCGCCACCGCCGGGACCGCCCTCGAGCCGGCCTTCGGGGGGCCCTCACGGGCCCGCCACCGGGCCTCCGGCGCCCATGAGATCGCCCTGCCGGACGTGGACTCCGTACGCCGGGACGTGGATACGGGGGAGGACCTGGCCGCCGCCCTGCTGCTGGGGGTCGGGCCGCACACGCGGGCGCTGCTGCGGCCCGCACTTCGGGCGGTGCCGCGGGACGGGGCCGCGGGGCCCGGGCCCGCCGGCTGCCCGGCCGCGGGCGCACCGGCCCCGGGCGGCGGTGCCCGATAGGCTGAGGCCCATGCAGGCCACCGCGTACACCTACGACCCCGAGACCCGCGCCGGCAGCGTGCTGCTGGACGACGGGACGCCGCTGCCGTTCGACGCGGCGGCGTTCGACGCCGGGGGCCTGCGGCTGCTGCGGCCCGGGCAGCGGGTGCGCATCCGCACCGAGGGCAGCGGGGACGGGCGCCGGGTGGTGTTCGTGACGCTGCAGACCTTCCCCGACCCGGGGGCCTGAGCACACGCCGACGGGCCGGACACCCCTGAATCGGGGTGTCCGGCCCGTCGGCGTGTGCGGGGCCGCCGAATCGTTACCGCTTCGCGGCCCGCTTGGTGGCGGTCTTCCGGGCCGCCGACTTGGCGGGCGCCTTCTTGGCCGGGGCGGTCTTCTTGGCGGTCGCCTTCTTCGCCGTGGTCTTCTTGGCGGTCGCCTTCTTCGCCGTCGTCGCCTGGGCCGCGGTCGCCTTCTTCGCCGTGGTCTTGGCGGCGGTGGTCTTCTTGGCCGCGGCGGCCTTGGTGGCGGCCTTCTTCGCGGTGGTCTTCTTCGCGGCCGCCTTCTTCGTGGTGGCCTTGGCGGTGACGCCTCCGCTCAGGCTGCCCTTGGGCGCCTTCTTGACGGAGACCTCTCCGGCCTTGGGGAGCTTCTTCGACCCGCTGACCAGGTCCTTGAAGCCCTGACCGGCGCGGAAGCGCGGGACGGAGGTCTTCTTGACCCGGACCCGCTCCCCGGTCTGGGGGTTGCGGGCGTAGCGGGCGGGACGCTCCACCTTCTCGAACGAGCCGAAGCCGGTGACCGAAACCCGGTCCCCGCTCACCGTCGCGCGGACGATCGCGTCCAGGACGGCGTCGACCGCGTCCGCGGCCTGCTGACGGCCGCCGAGCTTGTCGGCAATCGCTTCAACGAGCTGCGCCTTGTTCACGTCTTCCCCTTCGGAAACTTGCCCGGCGATGAAGTTCGGGCTTTTTCGCACGCTAGGCGGATATATACCGCAAATCAAATACGAAACGGGCGAATCACCCTTGTGCCGCAACGAACTCGGGGCTCAGGAAGACCTTTGATCGGGGAATCGGCCTTCGTCGAGGTCCTTCATCAGTTCCTCCAGACGCCTTGCCGCACCCGCGAGATCGTGCTTCGCGGCAGCGGTGATGACGAGCAGCCGCCGGGTCAACTGCATCCTGACGTCCTCCGGCACTTGCAGACCCGCCACCCGGGTGTGGGCCTGCTTCAACCTGGCAGCGAGGAACCCGTACAGCTCGAGTTGGCCATCGTGTTCCATGTGCCGATTGTGTCATCTGCGGTGAGTTGTCACGAGGTGTGGAGCCGAACACGCCGCAGCGCCCCCCGCCCGGTGGGGGCGGGGGGCGCTGCGGAGGTGGGCGGGCGGGCGGCCGCGAGGGCCGCCGGGCCTCTCAGACCTGCAGGGTCTGCGGCTTGTAGGAGGGGCGCCCGGCCTCGTAGGCGGCGATGTCGGCCTCGTTCTGCAGGGTGAGGCTGATGTCGTCCAGGCCGTTGAGCAGCCGCCAGCGGGCGTTGTCGTCCAGTTCGAAGGGGGCGGTGATCCCTTCGGCGCGGACCTCGCGGGCCTGGAGGTCGACGGTGATCTCGGCCGTCGGGTCGGCCTCGGTCAGCTGCCAGAGCTCCTCTACCGTCTCCTGCGGCAGGATCACGGTGAGCAGGCCGTTCTTCAACGAGTTGCCGCGGAAGATGTCGGCGAAGCGGGAGGAGATGACGGCCTTGAAACCGTAGTTCTGCAGGGCCCACACCGCGTGCTCGCGGGAGGAGCCGGTGCCGAAGTCGGGGCCGGCGACCAGGACGGTCGCCCCCTGGCGCTCGGGCCGGTTGAGGACGAACTCGGGGTCCTTGCGCCAGGCCTCGAACAGGCCGTCCTCGAAGCCGTTGCGGGTGACCTTCTTCAGCCAGTGCGCCGGGATGATCTGGTCCGTGTCGGCGTTGCTGCGGCGCAGCGGCACGGCGCGGCCGGTGTGCGTGGTGAAAGCTTCCATCGTTCTCAGGCCTCCAGGACGGCTGCGCCGGGCAGATCGGCGGGGGACGAGAGGTGGCCGGTGACCGCGGTCGCGGCCGCGACCTGCGGCGACACCAGGTGGGTGCGGCCGCCCTTGCCCTGCCGTCCCTCGAAGTTGCGGTTGGAGGTGGACGCGGAGCGCTCACCGGGCGCCAGTTGGTCGGGGTTCATGCCCAGGCACATCGAGCAGCCCGCGTGCCGCCACTCGGCTCCGGCCTCCTTGAAGACCTTGTCCAGGCCCTCCTCCACGGCCTGCAGCGCCACCCGGACCGAACCGGGGACGACCAGCATCCGCACACCGTCGGCGATCTTGCGGCCCTTGACGACGGAGGCGGCGGAGCGCAGGTCCTCGATGCGGCCGTTGGTGCAGGAGCCGACGAAGACGGTGTCGACCTTCACCTCGCGCAGCGGCGTACCGGGCTCCAGGGCCATGTACTCCAGCGCCTTCTCGGCGGCCAGGCGGTCGCTGGGGTCCTCGAAGCCCGCCGGGTCCGGCACGGAGGCGCTCAGCGGGGCGCCCTGGCCGGGGTTGGTGCCCCAGGTGACGAACGGGGACAGCGCGGCGGCGTCGATGACGACCTCGTGGTCGAAGACGGCGTCCTCGTCGGTCCTGAGCGTCTCCCAGTAGGCGACCGCGGCGTCCCAGTCCTCGCCCTGCGGGGCGTGCGCGCGGCCCTGCAGGTAGTCGAAGGTGGTCCGGTCGGGGGCGATCATGCCGGCCCGGGCGCCCGCCTCGATCGACATGTTGCAGATGGTCATCCGGGCCTCCATCGAGAGCTTCTCGATGGCCGAGCCGCGGTACTCGATGACGTAGCCCTGACCGCCGCCGGTGCCGATCCTGGCGATGATCGCCAGGATCAGGTCCTTGGCGGTGACGCCGTCGGGCAGTTCGCCGTCGACGGTGATCGCCATGGTCTTGAACGGGGCCAGCGGCAGGGTCTGGGTGGCCAGCACGTGCTCGACCTGACTGGTGCCGATGCCGAACGCCAGCGCGCCGAAGGCGCCGTGGGTGGAGGTGTGGCTGTCGCCGCAGACGACCGTCATGCCCGGCTGGGTCAGGCCCAGCTGCGGGCCGACGACGTGCACGACTCCCTGCTCGACATCGCCCAGCGGGTGCAGCCGCACCCCGAACTCGGCGCAGTTCTTGCGCAGCGTCTCGAGCTGCGTGCGCGAGACCGGGTCGGCGATCGGCTTGTCGATGTCGAGGGTGGGGGTGTTGTGGTCCTCGGTCGCGATGGTGAGATCCAGCCGGCGCACCGGGCGGCCGTTCATCCGCAGACCGTCGAAGGCCTGCGGGCTGGTGACCTCGTGGAGCAGGTGCAGGTCGATGAAGAGGAGGTCGGGCTCGCCCTCGGCGCGCCGTACGACGTGATCCTCCCAGACCTTTTCCGCGAGTGTCCTTGCCATCGCATTCCCTCCGACCGGCCGCTCTGCCGGCCTGTTCGTCGTTGCCCTGCGTGTCCGCTCCCTTGTGGGGAGTGGCCGCAGCGGCCTGTGCATTCCAGCGTGCCGCGTTCACCGGAAAATTGAACTTGCGTTTCACAGAGTGAGACGCGAGTATCGTTGCATGGACAACAGTAGTGGCGTCGGCGTTCTCGACAAGGCGGCTCTGGTGCTCAGCGCACTGGAGTCCGGCCCGGCCACCCTGGCCGGTCTCGTGGGCGCCACGGGCCTCGCCCGCCCCACCGCGCACCGCCTCGCCGTCGCCCTGGAGCACCACCGGATGGTGGCCCGCGACATGCAGGGGCGCTTCATCCTCGGCCCGCGGCTGTCCGAACTGGCCGCCGCGGCGGGCGAGGACCGCCTGCTGGCCACCGCCGGGCCGGTGCTCACGCATCTGCGCGACGTGACCGGCGAGAGCGCCCAGCTCTATCGCCGCCAGGGCGACATGCGCATCTGCGTTGCCGCCGCGGAGCGGTTGTCCGGACTGCGGGACACCGTCCCGGTCGGCTCGACGCTGCCGATGAAGGCCGGTTCCGCCGCCCAGGTCCTGCTCGCCTGGGAGGAGCCGGAGCGGCTCCACCGCGGGCTGCAGGGGGCCCGCTTCACCGCCACCGCGCTCTCCGGCGTGCGGCGCCGCGGCTGGGCCCAGTCGATCGGCGAGCGCGAACCTGGTGTGGCCTCCGTCTCTGCCCCGGTGCGCGGCCCGTCCAACCGCGTGGTGGCGGCGGTGTCCGTCTCCGGTCCCATCGAGCGGCTCACCCGACACCCCGGGCGCATGCACGCCCAGGCCGTCGTGGACGCCGCCGGCCGCCTGTCCGAGGCGCTGCGCCGCACCGGCTGAGCCCGGAGCGCCGGCCTCAGGCCGCCCGTCCTTCGCCCGCCTTCAGCCGCTGCGCCGCCGTCTCACCGCGGCGTCCCACCGGGACGACGCCCGTCGCGGCGCCCAGTCCGAAGGCGGGCATGTCGACGTAGACGGACTCGTAGGCACCCGCCGGCGCGGCGTACGTCTCGTGCCAGAAGCCCACCCGGCCCTTGCCGGCCCGCGCGCGGCGGTTGAACGCCGCCCACGCGGGCCGGTGCTGCTTGTCCTGCTGGGACGCGTACGCGAACAACTGCTCCGTGGACTTCCAGTACTGGACGACGTAGATCACCCGGGGCCCGCCGAACAGCAGCCGGTGGCCCAGGAACCCGCTCCCCTCGTCCCGCGACAGCTCGCGCAGCATGCGCGGCATGGCGCGGAACACCGGAAGCCAGCTGCCGAGCGCGAGGAAGCGGTTGATCCGCATCCCGATGAGGAACACGACGATGCCGCCCTCGGCGGCGGCGGTGTTGCGGCCCGGAATCACCTGCGCGGACATGAGGAGCCCCCTGTCGGTCATGTTGGATAGTGGCACTATCCATGCTTGGATAGTGCCACTATCCAAGGGAGGGCGCAAGGGAATGCGACTGGCGGAGCTGAGTGAACGCAGCGGCGTGGCCACGGCCACGATCAAGTACTACCTGCGCGAGGGCCTGCTCCCCCCGGGCCGTCGCGTCACGGCCACGCAGTCCGAGTACGGGGAGGAGCACCTGCGCAGGCTGCGGTTCGTCCGGGCGCTGATCCAGGTCGGCAAGGTGCCGGTGGCCACCGCCCGCGAGGTGCTCGCCGCGGTCGAGGACGAGTCGCTCAACCAGCACACGCGGCTCGGCGCCGCCACCTTCGCCCTGCCGCACGGCCCGGAGCCCGACGAGGACGACCCGGCGACGGGGACGGCCCGCCGCGAGGTGGACGGGCTGATGGCCGAACTCGGCTGGAGCCAGGGCAGCGAGAAGTACGGCCCCTCCCCCGCGTACCGGATGCTCGTCACGGCGGTCGCCGCCCTGACCCGCCTCGGATACCCCAGCAGCGCACGGCACTTGGCGCCCTACGCACGGCTCGCCGCCCAACAGGCCGTCCACGACCTGGATCTGGTCGAGACCTACGACACCCCGCTGGAACAGGCGGCCGCCGCCGTGACGCTCACGGTGCTCTACGAGCCGGTGCTGCTGAGCCTGCGCCGGCTCGCCGAGGCCGAGGAGTCCCGTCGCCGCTTCGGAGTTGAGTGAGCCCGAACGCCCGGATCGGGGGTGAACGGGGAAAACGGAAGAGGCCCCCCGCCGAAGCGGAGGGCCTCTCCTCGATGTACCCCCGACCGGATTCGAACCGGCGCTACCGCCTTGAGAGGGCGGCGTGCTAGGCCGCTACACAACGGGGGCAAGCCTTGAGGAAATGCGCTGGGGTACCAGGACTCGAACCTAGACTAAATGAACCAGAATCACTCGTGCTGCCAATTACACCATACCCCATGGTGTGTCAAGTACCCCCGACCGGATTCGAACCGGCGCTACCGCCTTGAGAGGGCGGCGTGCTAGGCCGCTACACAACGGGGGCCCTAGCGATCCCTGCGAGAGAGATCAGTACCCCCGACCGGATTCGAACCGGCGCTACTGCCTTGAGAGGGCAGCGTGCTAGGCCGCTACACAACGGGGGCTTTGCAGAAGATCTGCGCTGGGGTACCAGGACTCGAACCTAGACTAACTGAACCAGAATCAGTCGTGCTGCCAATTACACCATACCCCACCAAAACTCAACCCCCCGCAGGGGGTTTTGTTTGGCCGCGCTCCCCGTACCGGCCATTTCGGCCCGCCCGGGCGGCGCAGGAAGAACATTACCCGATCGGTGACGGGGCTCCAAAACGAGTATCCGCCGCCAGAAGTGCGGGCAGCTCCGCGAGCCCGGTGATCCGCCGCAGGTCCGGCGCGGTGACGGAACCCGTACGGTCCAGCCACACCCCGTACAGGCCCGCCGCGTCGGCGCCGCGCGCGTCGGTGTCGGCCTTGTCACCGACGTAGGCGACCTCCTCCGGCGGCAGCCCCAGGACCTCGCACGCTCCCAGGAAAGCCTCCGGGGCGGGCTTGGCGTGTCCCAGTTCCAGCGAGCACACCAGGCACTCGAAGCGGTCGCGGAGCCCCAGCCGGGTGAGCTTGCGCTCCTGATGGGCGGCGCTGGAGTTGGACAGCAGGCCGTGCCGGTAGCCGGGGGTGAGGGCGTCCAGCACCGGCACCACGTCGGGGAAGACCGACCAGGCGGCCTCGAAGTGCACGTAGTAGGCCGCGAACCAGGCATCGGCCGCGGAGTCGCTCACCGAGGGCCCCAGGAAGGCCCGGGCACGCTCCCTGCGGTGCTCGGTGAAGTCCAGCTCCCCGGTGAGGAAGCGTGCGTAGTGCGTCTCCATCACCTCGCGCCAGGTACCCAGCGCCCGCTCCTCGCCGCCGAACGCGCCGAGCAGACCCTCGGCCTCGAGATGACGCAGCGCGCCGGTCCGCTCGGCGCCCGAGTAGTCGAAGATCGTGTCGTCGATGTCCCAGAGCACGGCGCGGATCGGCATATGCCGACTCTAGCCCGGTGCTCCGTCCGGGGCGCCGTGGCCCGGCGGCCTGCGGGTGAACAGCGTCCGGCGGCTCTCGAAACGGTGCCGTTCGCCCGTCACGGGGTCGTCGAACTCCAGCACCCGGGCCAGCAGCCGCAGGGGGCGGGTGAAGTCGCCGGGCGCGGCCGGCGGCAGGACGTGCGGATAGACGGGGTCGCCGAGGATGGGCACCCCCAGGCTGTTCATGTGCACCCGCAACTGGTGGGTGCGGCCGGTCTCGGGGCGGAGCCGGTAGCGGGCCAGCCCGTCGCGGTGCTCCAGCAGGTCGACGTGGCTGCGGGCGTTGGGCTCGCCGGGGACCTCGCGCGCCGCCATCTCGCCGCGCTCCTTGACGATCCGGCTCTCCACCGTGCGCGGCAGCGCCAGGGCGGGGTCGTGCCGGGCCACGGCCTCGTACTCCTTGCGCACCAGGCGGTCGCGGAAGATCGTCTGGTAGGCGCCGCGCAGCTCGGGGCGGATCACGAACATCACCACGCCCGCGGTCAGCCGGTCGAGCCGGTGGGCCGGGCTGAGCTCGGGCAGCGCGAGGTCGTGGCGCAGCCGGCTCAGCGCGGTCTCCACAACGTGGCCGCCGCGCGGCATGGTGGCGAGGAAGTGCGGCTTGTCGACGACGAGCAGCCGTTCGTCCCGGTGGAGCACCTCGATGCCGAAGGGCACCGGGACCTCCTCCGGCAGCTCCCGGTGGAACCAGACGTGGCCGCCCGGGCGGAAGGCGGCGTCAGGGGCGAGCGGACCGTCGCTCCCGTGCACCTCCCCCGCCGCGAACATGGCGTCCAACCGCTCCGGGGGCACCGCCGCGCCGAGTCGGTCCACCAGGTGGTCGCGGACCGTCGCCCAGGTCCCGGTGCCGGGCAGCCGCACGCGTACGGGATCCACCCCGCGGCGCTGGGGCAGCGGGGGGATCGGGGGCCGGGTCCTGCGGCGCATGACGTCGTCCGGGAAGCGTGCCGCCCCGGGCTCCTGGCGGAGTGCCCGGGGCGGATCGGCATACCGCGGTCAGCCGGCCAGTTTCGCCAGGGTGGCGTCGACTCGGGCCAGGGTGCGCTCACGGCCGAGCACTTCGAGGGACTCGAAGAGCGGCAGGCCGACGGTGCGGCCGGTGACGGCGACCCGGACCGGCGCCTGGGCCTTGCCGAGCTTGAGGCCGTGGGTCTCGCCGGCGGCGAGGACGGCGTCCTTCAGGGCCTCGGCGTTCCAGTCGGCGGCGGCCAGGTTCTCGCGCGCGGTGGTGAGCAGCGCCGAGGCGGCGGCCGGGTCCTTCATCGCCTTCTGCCAGGACGCCTCGTCCTCCACCGGCGTGTCGAGGAAGAGGAAGTCGACGTTGTCGGTGATGTCGCAGAGCACGGTCAGACGGGTCTGCGCGTGCGGCGCGATCGCCTCGAAGGCGGCCTGGTCGAACGCCTCGGGCGCCCAGGGGGCGAACGGGGCCTTCAGCCACGGGCCGCAGGCCTCGACGAACGCCTTCACGTCCAGCATGCGGATGTGGTCGGCGTTGATCGCCTCGGCCTTCTTCAGGTCGAAGCGCGCCGGGTTGGCGTTGACCGCGTCGATGTCGAAGGCGGCCACCATCTCCTCGACGCTGAAGACGTCGCGGTCGGCGGAGAGCGACCAGCCGAGCAGCGACAGGTAGTTCAGCAGGCCCTCGGGGAGGAAGCCGCGCTCCCGGTAGAGGTTGAGGGAGGACTGCGGGTCGCGCTTGGAGAGCTTCTTGTTGCCCTCTCCCATGACGTACGGCAGGTGGCCGAAGTGCGGGGTGGTGCCGTTGCCGACGCCGATCTCGGCGAGCGCGCGGTAGAGCGCGATCTGGCGCGGGGTGGAGGACAGCAGGTCCTCGCCGCGCAGCACGTGCGTGATCTCCATCAGCGCGTCGTCGACCGGGTTGACCAGCGTGTACAGCGGAGCGCCGTTGGCCCGGACGATGCCGTAGTCGGGCACGTTGTCCGGCGTGAAGGTCAGCTCGCCGCGGACCAGGTCGGTGAAGGTGATCGTCTCGTCGGGCATGCGGAAGCGGACGATGGGCTCGCGGCCCTCGCGCTCGTACGCGTCGACCTGCTCGGCGGTGAGGTCGCGGCAGTGGCCGTCGTAACCCGAGGGGCGGCCGGCGGCACGGGCGGCCTCGCGGCGCTCGTCGAGCTCCTCGGTGGTGCAGTAGCACTTGTACGCGTGGCCGGACTCCAGCAGCCTCGCGGCGACGTCCTTGTAGACGTCCATACGCTGCGACTGCCGGTAGGGCGCGTGCGGGCCGCCGACCTCGGGGCCCTCGTCCCAGTCGAAGCCGAGCCAGCGCATGGCCTGCAGCAACTGCTCGTACGACTCCTCGGAGTCGCGGGCGGCGTCGGTGTCCTCGATGCGGAAGACCAGGGCACCCTGGTGGTGCCGGGCGAACGCCCAGTTGAACAGGGCGGTGCGGACCAGGCCCACGTGGGGGTTGCCGGTCGGCGAGGGGCAGAAACGTACGCGTACGGGAGCTGCGCTAGTCACGCTTGATCACCTTGTTGGTGAGAGTGCCGATGCCTTCGATGGAGACGGCGACCTCGTCGCCGACGTGGAGCGGGCCGACGCCCGCCGGAGTGCCGGTGAGGACGACGTCGCCCGGAAGCAGCGTCATGGCCTCGGAGATGTGGACGATCAGGTCCTCGATGGAGCGGATCATCTGGCTCGTGCGGCCGGACTGGCGCAGTTCGCCGTTGACGGTCGCGGTGACGGCGAGGTCGTTCGCGGCGGCGAGGTCGAGGCCGGTCTCGATCCAGGGGCCGATGGGGCACGAGGAGTCGAAGCCCTTGGCGCGCGCCCACTGCTTCTCGGCCTTCTGGGCGTCCCGCGCGGTGATGTCGTTGGCGCAGGTGTAGCCGAGGACGACCTCGGCGACGCGCTCGCGCGGGACCTCGCGGCACATCCGGCCGATGACGACGGCGAGCTCGGCCTCGTGGTGCACCTCCTGTGAGAAGGAGGGGTACACGATGGGGTCGCCGGGGCCGATCACCGAGGTGGACGGCTTGAAGAAGGCGACCGGGACCTCCGGCACCTCGTTGCCCAGCTCGGCGGCGTGCTCGGCGTAGTTCCGGCCGATCGCGACGACCTTGCTGGGGAGCACCGGCGGCAACAGCCGGACCTTGCTCAGCGGCACCTTGGTGCCGGAGCGCTCGTACTCGGCGAACGGGATGCCCTTGATGATGTCGAGGACGAGTCCGTCCGGGACGGACTCGTCGCCTTCGACGACGCCGAAGGCGACATTGCCGTCGATGGAGAACCTGGCGATGCGCACGGGAAGCAGCTCACCTCACTGGCCGGAGACTGACGCTCCAGGTTATCCCGGGGGTGGCTCCCGGCCCCGCCCGCCGAGCCGCGCCTCAGGCGGTCGGCAGCTCCGTCAGGACGGTGCGGCGGGGGNTGGCGGTCTGGCGGGGCAGCACGACGGCCTCCGCGCCCTCGACGGCCGGCGCGACCTCTGCGGTCCGCGTGTCCTCGGCGTCCGTCAGGTGCGCGAGGGTGGTGCGGCGCGGGTTGGCTATGGGTCGCATGATCATGGTCGTCTTCATGGGCCGGTCAGAACCTCGTGTTGTACCGGGCGCCCCGCAAGGCGCGGTTGACGTAATACACGGCTGTGTCAAACGTCAATCTATCGGCGCCTGTTCCCCGATCCGGATGCCCAATACAACTGACGGCCTGTGATTTTGCTCACGAAGGCAGGGACAAGCGGGGCGAATCGGCCGCCCGGCCGATGCCCCCCAATCCGACATCCCGCCCTATCCGGACTCTTCACCCCCGGTTGGCAGCAGCCGGGCGCCGGACGGGCAACCCCAACCCCCCTGGAGAAAGCCCGTATTGCCGGAAGAAATCCGAAAGGACACCGACACCGCGTGATCCACCGGACGCGCTGAGTCACGTATTCCACTCGAAACATGTCGGGCCTTGTTGGACGTCCGGCACTGTGCTGGAATTCCCCGGACCGCCGTATCAACAGATGCCGGCGCGCAGGGGGGAGCGTGCGATCGCCGAGCGGCGGCGGCCAATGGGTATCCGCCGGGGGGCGGTACTCCGAAGACTCGACACCGTCCTGCCGCCCGTGCGGGGGACGCCTGGTCCAGAGGTTGCGACGCTAGTGCAGGGACGTTTCAAGAGGGATGGCGGCGCTGCGGGCGACCCGGAGCAGCGCGGTGGGGCCGAACACGGTCCCGCCCGCCGGGATGAAACCGCAGACGCCGGAACCGCGGGCGCGCAGAGCGACGTCACGCCGGGAATCGGTGTGCGCACCGGCCCGAAGCACGGCTCTCGAATAGCCATGCGCAACTGGCGCATCAGCACTCGTCTGGTGTCGCTGCTCGCGCTGCCGGTGGTCGCCGCGACCACGCTGGGTGCGCTCCGCATCCAGAGCTCGCTGGAGAACGTGCAGCAACTGGAGGCCATGACCTCGCTGACCGACCTCACGGAGCAGGCGACCAAGCTCGCCGCCGCGCTCCAGGAGGAGCGGGACGCCTCGGCCGGGCCGCTGTCCAGCACGCCCAGGGACCTTGACGACGACAACATCAAGGCATCCCAGGCGAAGACCAAGCTGGCGCGTACGGCCTACATCGCCGCCGCCAACGAGGTCTCGCCGGACCTCACGGGCGTCAACGCCTCGCTGTCCGTGATCGGCCGCAACCTCCAAGAGCTGAACTCCATCCGCGAGCGTGCGTACGAGGATCACGGCTACATCTCGCAGACCGTCAGCGACTACAACGACATCATCCAGTCGCTGATCGACCTCTCCCAGGAACTGGCCGAGGCGACCGGTAACCCGGACATGATCGCGAGCACCCGCGCGCTGGCGGCCTTCTCGGCCGCCAAGGAGTACGACTCCATCCAGCGCGCCGTGGTCAGTGCCGCGCTCGCCGACGACCGCAAGCTCAGCTCCGCCGACTTCCGTTACCTCTCGGGCGTCCACCGGTCCGAGAACACGGAGCTGAAGCAGTTCAGCCAGATCTACGGCCGGGCGAACGCCGCTGACCTGCTCAAGGGCCTCAACGGCGGCAACGACATCGTCACCAAGGTCGACGACCAGGTCGAACGCATCACGGCCTCCGAGTCCAGCATCCAGAACTTCAAGGGCACCTCGTACCTGGACTGGGACGACGACGCCAAGACCAAGCTCCAGGTCATGGGCCAGATCGAGCAGACCCTGCTGCAGCAGATGCAGCAGAAGGCCCTGACGCTGCGGGACGAGGCCCAGCAAGAGGCCATCCTCAGCGGCGCCCTGATCCTCCTCGTCCTCGGCATCTCGGTCGTCGGCGCCTTCGTCGTCGCCCGGTCGATGGTCCGCTCGCTGCGCCGGCTGCAGGACACCGCCCAGGAAGTCGCCCAGAAGCGACTGCCCGAGCTGGTCAAGCAGCTCTCCGAGTCCGACCCGCAGGACGTCGACACCTCGGTCGAGTCGATCGGCATCCACACCCGCGACGAAATCGGCCAGGTGGCCCGCGCGTTCGACGAGGTCCACCGCGAGGCGGTCCGTCTCGCCGCCGAGCAGGCGCTGCTGCGAGGGAACGTCAACGCGATGTTCACCAACCTCTCGCGCCGCAGCCAGGGCCTGATCCAGCGTCAGCTGAGCCTGATCTCCGAACTGGAGTCCCGCGAGGCCGACCCGGACCAGCTGTCCAGCCTCTTCAAGCTCGACCACCTCGCGACCCGTATGCGCCGGAACGGCGAAAACCTCCTCGTCCTCGCGGGCGAGGAGCCCGGCCGCCGCTGGACCCGCCCGGTCCCGCTGGTCGACGTCCTCCGTGCCGCGGCCTCCGAGGTGGAGCAGTACGAGCGCATCGAGCTCACCTCGGTGCCGGCGGTGGAAGTCACCGGCCGCGTCGTCAACGACCTCGTCCACCTGCTCGCAGAGCTGCTGGAGAACGCGACCTCGTTCTCCTCCCCGCAGACCAAGGTGCGGGTCACCGGTCACGCGCTGCCCGACGGCCGCGTGCTGATCGAGATCCACGACACCGGCATCGGCCTCTCCCCGGAGGACCTCGCCGACATCAACGAGCGTCTCGCGAACCCGCCGACGGTGGACGTCTCCGTCTCCCGCCGCATGGGTCTGTTCGTGGTCGGCCGCCTGTCCCTGCGACACGGCATCCGGATCCAGCTGCGTCCGTCCGACTCGGGCGGCACCACCGCGCTCGTCATGCTGCCGGTGGACGTCACCCAGGGCGGTGCCAAGCCGCAGCCCGGCGCGGGCAACCGCGGCCAGCAGCCGGGCGGTACCCCCGCCGGCGCTCCGGGCGCACCCGCCCCGGCCATGGGCGGCGGCGGTACGGGCCTGGCCGGCATGCACCGCGGCGGCCACCGCGGCCAGGTGTCCGGTTCCGCGTCGCGTCCGGCCCTCAACTCCGGTCCCGGTATGGGCCCGCAGGGCGGCCGTCCGGCCGGCCCCGGCGCCCCGACGGGTCCCGGCCCGCAGCGCTCGGGCCCGAGCTGGGCGAACGAGCAGGTCCCCGGCGGCCAGGGCCGTCCGCAGCAGGCCCAGCAGCCGCAGCAGGCCCAGCAGCGCCCCGCCGCTCCCCCGCAGCGTCCGGCGGCCCCGCAGCCGATGGGCGCGGCCCACGGACCCGAGGCCGACATGCCGCGCGGTCACGAGGACCTGGAGTCCACGGCGCAGTTCGAGCGTCCGGACTTCAACGCGATGCCGCACGCGCCGCAGGCGTACGGCGGCCCGCAGGCCCCGCACATGCCGCAGGCCCCGCAGGCCCCGCAGATGCCGCAGGCCCCGCAGATGCCTCAGCACGGCGGCCAGGTCCCGCAGCAGCAGGGCCAGTTCACCCGCAGCGACGTCTTCCAGCGCCCCGCGGCGCCGCAGGCTCCTCAGTACCCGCAGGCACCTCAGTACCCGCAGGCGCCGGAGACCGCGTCGCCCGCTCCGGCGGCCCCGCAGGGCCCGCGGCACTCCGCGAGCTACGCCCAGGGCCCCGGTGGCGGGCACCAGCAGCGCCCCGCGGCCCCGCAGGCCGACCGGCAGCCGCTGCCGGCCGTCAACGAGCCGATGGCGCTGCCCCCGGCCCCGAGCCGCGCGGACGAGTCCAGCCCGATCTTCGACTCCCTCGAGTCGGACTGGTTCCGCACCGGTCGTGCGGAGCGCATGCAGCAGGTGCACGTCGAGAGTGGCCCGGTCGCGGCGCAGCAGAACGGACACGGCCAGAGCGCCGGCACGCCCACCCTGCCGCCGCAGCGCCCGCAGCAGCCCGCTCCGCAGCAGCACCAGCAGCAGCCGCAGCGGGCCCGCGCCGAGTACCCGGCGCCGCCCGCGCACCCGGCACAGCCCGCGCAGCCGCCGCAGCCCTCGCGGCGCGATTCGGCGGCGTGGCGGTCCTCGCCGAACGACGAGGTGTGGGAGCGCGCCGGCCAGGTGCGCCAGCCGTCCGCCGGCGGGGTCACCCCGTCCGGTCTGCCGCGGCGGGTCCCGAAGGCCAACCTCGTCCCGGGAGCCGGTGCTCCCCAGCAAGCCCCACAGGGCGGTCCGCAGATCTCGCGGGCGCCCGACGACGTGCGCGGACGCCTGACCAACCTCCGTCGCGGTATCCAGCAGGGCCGCCAGGCCGGTACGGGAACGACCGACGGCCGCGGCTTTGGCACCACTCACCAGCAGGAGCGTTAGTTGAGTCAGATGAGCCAGGCGGCACAGAATCTGAACTGGTTGATCACCAACTTCGTGGACAACACCCCCGGGGTGTCCCACACCGTGGTCGTATCCGCCGACGGCCTGCTGCTGGCCATGTCCGAGGGCTTCCCCCGTGACCGCGCCGACCAGCTGGCCGCGGTGGCCTCCGGCCTCACCTCGCTGACCGCGGGCGCGTCCCGCATCTTCGAGGGCGGCAGCGTCAACCAGACCGTCGTGGAGATGGAGCGCGGCTTCCTCCTCCTGATGTCGGTCTCGGACGGATCCTCACTCGCCGTACTGGCGCACCCCGAGTGCGACATCGGCCTCGTGGGCTACGAGATGGCCCTGCTCGTCGACCGAGCGGGCGCCGTTCTCACCCCCGACCTGCGCGCAGAACTCCAAGGCAGCCTGATGGGCTGAGCTCTGCGGAGCCCGGCCGAATGCACGCCCCATGACTACTCGCGACACGCGTCCGTTCTTACCCGGAGGACCATTCATGACCCCGCCGCCCGCCTCGCCCGGCCCGTACGGCGCGCCCCACCATGCGCCGTACGGGGATGAAGGCGACCAGCCGCTGGTGCGGCCGTACGCCATGACCGGTGGTCGCACCCGGCCCCGCTACCAGCTCGCCATCGAGGCGCTGGTCAGCACCAGCGCGGACGCGAGTGCCTTCCAGGGGCTACTCCCCGAACACCAGCGCATCTGCCACCTGTGCATGGAGATCAAGTCGGTCGCCGAGATCTCCGCACTGCTGGGGATCCCGCTGGGGGTGGCCCGGATTCTGGTGGCCGACCTGGCTGAGGCCGGTATGGTCGCCATCCACCAGCCGAGCAGCGGCGAGGCCGGCGGACAGCCTGATGTGACACTGCTCGAAAGGGTGCTCAGTGGACTTCGCAAGCTCTAGGCCGGGGCAGCAGGCGGCGTACGGTGCGCCGCCCGCGGCCCGGTCCACCACCTCGGCGAAGATCGTGGTGGCGGGTGGCTTCGGCGTGGGCAAGACCACGTTCGTCGGAGCGGTCTCGGAGATCAACCCGCTCCGCACGGAGGCCGTGATGACCTCGGCGTCCGCGGGCGTGGACGATCTGACGCACGTGGCCGACAAGACGACGACGACCGTGGCCATGGACTTCGGTCGTATCACGCTCGACGACGACCTGATCCTGTACCTGTTCGGTACGCCGGGCCAGGACCGCTTCTGGTTCATGTGGGACGACCTGGTCCGCGGCGCCATCGGCGCCGTCGTCCTGGTCGACACCCGCCGGCTGGCCGACTGCTTCCCGGCCGTCGACTACTTCGAGAACAGCGGCCTGCCGTTCGTCATCGCCCTCAACGGCTTCGACGGGCACCAGCCGTACACGCCGGACGAAGTCCGGGAAGCACTGCAGATCGGCCCGGACGCCCCCATCATCATCACGGACGCCCGGCACCGCGCCGAGGCGAAGAGCGCGCTCATCACGCTCGTCGAACACGCGTTGCTCGCTCGTCTCAAGTAAGCCTTCCAGCTTGCCACTTCACGAAAGGACCGGCTGTGTCTTTTGACATGGCCGGTCCTTCTGTTCATAACGTTTCGACCGCGAATCGGAACAAGCCGAACACCGCCCGCGCCCAGTCGGCTTCACTGCGCATACATCCCCACAGCGAATTGCCACCGCTTTACGCTTATGCCCCCTTTGACCGGCCCGTGATCATGGCTTCGCAGTCCTCGCCGGAGGTTTGTGGAGCACCCCCATGACGTGCTGGAATTCATCGAAACCCGAGAGTAGGAACGGCGCCGCCCGCGCCGTCGCCGAGAGGTTGTTGGTCGAGTGAGGAACACGAGGCGAGCAGAGCCGGGTCCCGCGGACCACCCGCGTGGCAATTTCACCCCGCCTGCGCGGTACGGCACGGCACAGGCCACCGCCCCCGAGGCCACACCTGCCCCCGAGCCGGCGGCGAGCGCGGGAAGCCGCTTCGCCATGCGCAACTGGCGGGTGGCCACCCGTCTGAACGTCATCCTCCTCATCCCGGTGCTGGTCGCCCTGGTCTTCGGCGGCTTCCGGGTGCAGAGCTCGGTGAAGACCTGGCAGGACGCGGACGACGCGGTGCGGACCGCCAACGCCGTGCGTGCCGCCGTGGACTACGCCAACGCCATCCTGAACGAACGCGACCTCAGCGTGGTTCCGCTGCTGGCCGGCGACGCCGACAACAAGACCGTCGTCGCGACCCGCGCGGCCACCGACCAGGCCGCCGCCAAGTTCGACGCGGCCGTCACCGAGCTGCCCGTGAACGACCGGCTGCAGCGCCGCGTGGCGAACATCCGCGAGGGCGAGAAGGTCCTGGCGAAGCTGCGCGACACGGCCTTCACCCGGCAGCTCCCTGGCGTGCAGACCGAGGAGAAGTACGTCGAGGTCCAGCACCCGCTGATGGAGCTGGCGAACGAGCTCGGCTTCGGCACCAACAGCGTCGCCTCCTACGGCCGCACCCTCTACGCGCTCGAACTGTCGAAGGCCGCCGAGTCGCTGACCCGCTCCATAGGCACCCACCTCCTCGTCGAGGACCGCAGCAAGCTCGCCGACGGTGAGCTGCGGCTCCAGCTCACCGCCTTCACCTCGTACGCCTACCTGCAGCAGGTCGCCCTCGAGGAGTACCGGGGCGGTGGCACCGACGCGGACTACCAGCGGCTGCAGAGCGAGCAGGCCGCGGCCCTGCAGAAGGGCAAGGAGCAGGTCGCCCAGGCCGCCGAGGCGGCCAAGCAGGCCGGTCAGCCCTTCAAGGCGCCGCCGAGCCTGGAGAACATGATCAAGCTGATCGCCTCCGGTCAGGACCCTGAGCAGCTCAAGGGCCAGGGCGTGACCGCTGAGAGCTGGTTCGGCGCGTCCACCCTCGCCTTCGACGCCTACAAGAACGTCGAGCAGCACCTGGCCAACCAGGCGTACAACGACTCGAGCGACATCGCCGACAGCGCCCGCATCGACGCCATCGTCAACTCCGCCGTCGTGCTGATCGCGCTGATCATCGCCTTCATCGTGGCCGCGATGGTCGCCCGCTCCATGAGCAACAGCATGCGCCGCCTGCGCACCTCGGCCTTCGAGGTCGCCGAGCAGCGCCTGCCCAGCCTGGTCGACCAGCTCTCCCGCACCGACCCGGGCAAGGTCGACACCCGCGTCCAGGCGATCCCGATCACCTCGAACGACGAGATCGGCGAGGTCGCCCGCGCCTTCGACCAGATCCACCGCGAGGCGGTACGGCTCGCCGCCGAGCAGGCCCTGCTCCGCGGCAACGTCAACGCGATCTTCACCAACCTCTCCCGCCGCAACCAGGGCCTCATCCAGCGCCAGCTGACGCTGATCACGGACCTGGAGAACAACGAGGCGGAGCCGGACCAGCTGGAGAACCTCTTCAAGCTGGACCACCTGGCGACCCGTATGCGCCGCAACGGCGAGAACCTCCTGGTCCTCGCCGGCGAGGAGCCCGGCCGCCGCTGGAACCAGCCCGTCCCGCTGGTCGACGTGCTCCGCGCCGCGGCCTCCGAGGTGGAGGCGTACGCCCGTATCGAGCTGGTCGGCATCCCGGAGACCGAGATCCACGGCACCGCCGTGACCGACCTCGTGCACCTGCTGGCCGAGTTGCTGGAGAACGCCACCACGTTCTCCTCGCCGCAGACCAAGGTGCGCGTCACCGCGACCCGGCTGCCGGACGGCCGCGTCATGGTCGAGATCCACGACAAGGGCATCGGCCTCACGGCCGAGGACTTCGCGGACATCAACCACAAGCTGGCCGACCCGCCGATCGTCGACGCCTCGATCTCCAAGCGCATGGGCCTGTTCGTGGTCGGCCGCCTGGCCGACCGGCACGGCATCCGCGTCCAGCTCCGCCCCTCCGGCGAGCAGGCGGGCACCACCTCGCTGGTCATGCTCCCCGAGCCGATCACCCACGGTGGCGGCGGCGAGGAGACGCCGCTGGACGACGACTTCACCGTCTCCCGGATCGTGCCGGAGCTCGAGACCCCGCAGTTCGACGCCTATGGGCCGACCGCCGCCGAACTCGGCTTCGACGACTCGCGCTACGAGCGCGTCGAGGTCCCGAACGACGCGCGCTCGCTCGACCCGGTCGGCCGCTCCCTCATGCGCGACCAGCGCCGCGCCCAGCTCGAGGCCGCGGCCGGCGACCGCACCGGGGAGCGCCCGCCCTTCGAGGGGGAGGCGCAGGAGCAGGGCTCCTTCCAGGACGGCTACCAGGAGGCCGGCGCCGAGGCCGCCTTCCAGGAGACTCCCTTCCAGGACAACGGCTTCCCGGCCAACGGCTACGCCGAGCAGGGCTACCAGGAGCCGCAGGCCCAGCCGTTCCCGGAGCAGCACGGCTACGACGCGCAGACCGGGTTCCAGGAGCCGGCGTACACCGAGGGCGCCTACGCGGAGCAGGGGTACGCCGCTCCGCAGAACGGCTACGCCCAGGACGGCTGGCAGCAGCAGAACGGCTACGCGCAGGAGCAGTGGACGCCGGCGCCCGGCGGCGAACTGCCGCAGGCGGCCCCGCAGCAGGGCTTCCCCGCTCAGGCCGCGACCGATTCCGGCGCAGCCGCCCCCTTCGGGGCGCCGGAGCGCGTAGGCTTCGACCAATCGGGCCCGACCACCGGCCCGCTGCAGTCCTCGGTGACCGACGCGGGCCTGCCGCGCCGCGACCGCGGATGGCAGCAGTCCGGCCCGGCGGCCCCGGCGCAGCCGGAACCCCAGTCGGCGGACGCCTTCCCCGCGCAGCCGGCGCCCTCCGCACCGGCGCCGGACGGAGAGTCGTCCTCCGACTGGCGCTCCACGAACGACGAGAACTGGCAGCGGGCCGAACAGGCCCGTAAGCCCAAGGCGGGCGGGGTCACCCCCTCCGGCCTGCCCCGGCGGGTCCCCAAGGCCAACCTGGTCCCGGGCACCGCCCAGCAGACTCCGCAGGGTGGACCGATGGTCTCCCGTGCACCCGAGGACGTCCGCGGCCGGCTGAGCAATCTCCGGCGCGGTGTCCAGCAGGGACGCACTGCGGGAACTGACACGAACGGCCAGGGCTTCGGCCCCAAGCACCAGGAGCGTTAGTTGAGTCCGATGAGCCAGGCGGCACAGAACCTGAACTGGTTGATCACCAGTTTCGTGGACCAGACCCCAGGGGTCTCCCATACGGTTGTGGTCTCTGCCGACGGCCTGCTGCTGGCGATGTCCGAAGGATTCCCGCGGGACCGCGCGGACCAGCTGGCCGCGGTGGCCTCCGGTCTGACCTCGCTGACCGCGGGTGCCTCGCGCATCTTCGAGGGCGGCCACGTGAACCAGACCGTCGTGGAGATGGAGCGCGGCTTCCTCTTCATCATGTCCGTCTCGGACGGTTCCTCGCTGGCCGTGCTGGCGCACCCGGAGTGCGACATCGGCCTCGTGGGCTACGAGATGGCCCTGCTGGTCGACCGGGCGGGCAATGTGCTCACCCCCGATCTGCGTGCGGAATTGCAGGGCAGCCTGCTCAACTGACTGACAGGCATGCGGGCGCGTCTGGGGACCCGTAGGGTTTTCAGACGCGCTACCCAGCTGGAGGAGGAACCGTGGCAACGCCCCCAGGCGGAGATCAGTACGGCAATCACCAACAGCAGCCGCCCCTCAAGCGGTTCAACTTCCCCTCGGCACCAAGCCAGGACCCACCCCCCTCCCATGGCGGGGAAAACCCCGGTCCCGGCCCCATGCCGCCGCACCGGCAGCCGAGGATCCAGCCGTACGAACCCCCGCAGGCGCCACCGCCTCGGACAGCGCAGACCGGGCGGGCCAGGACGCCGTCCGGTCTGGTACGCCCCTACGCCATGACCGGTGGCCGCACCCGGCCGCGCTACCAGCTCGCCATCGAGGCTCTGGTCAGCACGACCGCCGACCCGGCGCAGCTGCGGGGCCAGTTGCCGGAGCACCAGCGGATCTGCATCCTCTGCCGGGAGATCAAGTCGGTCGCGGAGATCTCCGCGCTCCTCTCCATCCCCCTCGGCGTCGCCCGAATCCTCGTCGCCGACCTGGCGGAGGCCGGGCTCGTCGCCATTCACCAGCCCGGTGGCGACGATGCCTCGGGCGGACAGCCAGACGTGACACTGCTCGAAAGGGTGCTCAGTGGACTTCGCAAGCTCTAGCGGTCCAGCTCGCTCAACCACCTCGGCGAAGATCGTGGTGGCGGGCGGCTTCGGCGTGGGCAAGACCACGTTCGTCGGTGCCGTATCGGAGATCAACCCGCTGCGTACCGAAGCCGTGATGACCTCCGCCTCCGCGGGGATCGACGATCTGACGCACGCGCCGGACAAGACCACCACGACGGTGGCGATGGACTTCGGCCGTATCACCCTCGACGAGGACCTGATCCTCTACCTGTTCGGTACGCCGGGCCAGGACCGCTTCTGGTTCATGTGGGACGACCTGGTGCGCGGCGCCATCGGCGCGGTCGTCCTGGTGGACACCCGCCGGCTGGCCGACTGCTTCCCGGCCGTCGACTACTTCGAGAACAGCGGCCTGCCGTTCGTCATCGCCCTCAACGGCTTCGACGGGCACCAGCCGTACGCCCCGGAGGAGGTCCGCGAGGCCCTCCAGATCGGTCCCGAGGCGCCGATCATCATCACCGACGCCCGGCACCGCGCCGAGGCGAAGAGCGCGCTCATCACGCTCGTCGAGCACGCCCTGATGGCGCGGCTGCGGTAGCGGTACCCGCTCCCTGCACGACGCGAAAGGCCCCGCACGAGATGTGCGGGGCCTTCGCGTTGCCCGAGCCGCGGACGGCGCCGCGCTCGTGCTGCGGGCCGCCCTGGACGCGTCGAGGTGCCCCGGTACGACGACGGCGGCGCGGCACCCGTGAGGGGTGCCGCGCCGCCGTGCGGAGCCGGAGGGTCAGCTGCGCCAGCTGTGCGGCGCGCTGAAGCCGGACTGCCGCTCCAGGCGGCGCCAGCCGGCCGTGGAGCGGGGCTTGACGTACTCGGTCGCGTCCTGGCCCTGGGCCGCGGCGCGGGCGAGCAGGACCGCGGTGAGGGCGGCCAGCTCCTCGTCGCTGGCGTGGCCGCGCTCCACGCGCACGAGCGCGGCGGAGGTGCTGTCGGCAGGGGTGCTCACGGGGTTCGTCTCTCCCTTACTGGGGCGGGTTGCCGTGCTTGCGGGACGGCAGGTCGGCGTGCTTGGTGCGCAGCATCGCGAGCGAGCGGATGAGGACCTCGCGCGTCTCGGCGGGGTCGATCACGTCGTCCACCAGGCCGCGCTCGGCGGCGTAGTAGGGGTGCATCAGCTCGGACTTGTACTCCTTCACCATGCGGGCGCGCATGGCGTCGGGGTCGTCGGCCTCGGCGATCTGCCGGCGGAAGATCACGTTGGCGGCGCCTTCGGCGCCCATGACGGCGATCTCGTTGGTCGGCCAGGCGTAGGTCAGGTCGGCGCCGATCGACTGGCTGTCCATGACGATGTAGGCACCTCCGTACGCCTTCCGCAGGATCAGCGAGATCCGCGGCACGGTCGCGTTGCAGTACGCGTACAGCAGCTTGGCGCCGTGCCGGATGATGCCACCGTGCTCCTGGTCGACGCCCGGCAGGAAGCCGGGGACGTCCAGAAGGGTGATGAGCGGGATGTTGAAGGCGTCGCACATCTGCACGAAGCGCGCGGCCTTCTCGCTGGCCTCGATGTCGAGGACGCCGGCGAGGGAGGCGGGCTGGTTGGCGATGATGCCGACGACCTGGCCGTCGAGGCGGGCCAGGGCCACGATGATGTTGGTCGCCCAGCGCTCGTGGATCTCCAGGTACTCGCCGTCGTCGACGAGTTCCTCGATCACCTGGTGCATGTCGTACGAGCGGTTGCCGTCGGCCGGGACGATGTCCAGCAGGACGTCGGAGCGCCGGTCGGCCGGGTCCGCGGCGGGGGCCGACGGGGGGTTCTCGCGGTTGTTCTGCGGCAGCATCGACAGCAGGTAGCGGACCTCCTCCAGGCAGGTCTGCTCGTCGTCGTACGCGAAGTGCGAGACACCGGAGACCTCGGAGTGGACGTCGGCGCCGCCGAGCCCGTTCTGGGAGATCTTCTCGCCGGTGACGGCCTGGACGACGTCCGGGCCGGTGATGAACATCTGGGAGGTCTCCCGGACCATGAACACGAAGTCGGTCAGGGCCGGGGAGTACGCGGCGCCGCCGGCGCAGGGGCCGAGCATCACGGAGATCTGCGGGATCACACCGGAGGCGCGGGTGTTGCGCTGGAAGATGCCGCCGTAGCCGGCGAGCGCCGAGACGCCCTCCTGGATGCGGGCGCCGGCACCGTCGTTGAGCGAGACCAGCGGGGCTCCGGCCGCGATGGCCATGTCCATGATCTTGTGGATCTTGCTGGCGTGGGCCTCGCCCAGCGCGCCGCCGAAGATCCGGAAGTCATGGGCGTACACGAAGACGGTCCGTCCGTGGACGGTGCCCCAGCCGGTGATGACACCGTCGGTGTAGGGCTTCTTCGACTCCAGGCCGAATCCGCTGGCGCGGTGCCGGCGCAGCGGCTCCACCTCGTTGAAGGAGCCCTCGTCGAGCAGCAGCTCGATGCGCTCACGCGCGGTCAGCTTGCCCTTGGCCTTCTGGGCCTGGGTTGCCTTCTCGCTGGGGCCGAGCCGGACCTGCTCGCGGATGGCGTGCAGCTCCGCGACGCGCCCGCGCGCGTCATTCGCCGGCTGCGCGGCCTCTTCGGCCTCTTCGGCCTCGGCGGGCTGGGTCGGCACCTCGTCCAAAACGCTCATGCCATCGACCATACGAGCGGAGGGCCGTCAAAATCGGCGTCGACTTCGTACAGTGTCCGGACCCGCTTCATGGAGCATCTGGACAGAACCAACACAAGAAAGGCCCCGCACGGCACGTGCGGGACCTTTTCTTTGTAGCGGTCGTCCACCCGGACTCAACGGGATCGCTACCTTCCGGACACCGCCTCGGCCAGCGCAAGGACACGCCGGGCGTCATCCACATGGAGGTTCTCGATCATCCGGCCGTCCACCGTGACCACCCCCCGGCCCTCGGCCACGGCCTCCTCGAAGGCCTCGATGATCCGCCGCGCCCTGTCGGCCTCCTCCGGCGACGGGGCGAACACCCTGTTGCAGACCTCCACCTGCCGGGGGTGGATCAGGGTCTTCCCGTCGAAGCCGAACCGCCGGCCCTGGACGCACTCCGCCTCGAAGCCGCTCTCGTCGGTGACGTCGTTGTAGACACCGTCCAAAATCACCTTGCCGGCCTCGCGCGCACCCAGAAGGGCGAGAGAGAGCCCGGTGAGGAGCGGGGCCCGGCCCGGGACGTGCTCGGCGTGCAGCTCCTTGGCGAGGTCGTTGGTGCCCATGACCAGTACGCGCAGCCGCTCGGAGGCCGCCGCGACGGCACGGGCGTCCAGCATCGCGCGCGGGGTCTCCACCATCGCCCAGATGGCCGTGTGGTCCGGGGCTCCCGCGGCCTCCAGGGCGCGCTCGACGGCGTGCACCGTCGCGGCCGAGTCGACCTTGGGGACGACCACGGCGTCCGGCCCCGCCTCGGCGGCGGCCCGCAGATCGTCCTCGTGCCAGGGCGTACCGGGCGAGTTCACCCGGATGGTGACCTCCCGGTACCCGTACTCGCCGGAGGCGGCGGCCGCGGCGACCCTCTTGCGGGCCTCGGGCTTGGCGTCCGGCGCGACGGAGTCCTCCAGGTCGAGGATGAGCGCGTCGGTGGGAAGGGTCTTCGCCTTCTCCAGGGCGCGCTCGTTCGCGCCGGGCATGTAGAGGACGGAGCGGCGCGGCCGCAGGATCGCGTCGGTCATCGGTTCTGCTCCTGCTCCTTGAACGCGGCCTCGTACGCCTGCGCCAGCTCCGGGTCGCGGTCGGCCAGCGCCTCCGCGAGCTCGACGACGACGCGGCACTGCTTGACCGTGGCGTCGTCCTGCATCTTGCCGTCGATCATCACGGCGCCGGTGCCGTCGCCCATGGCGTCGATGACCCTGCGCGCCCAGGCCACGTCGGCGGGCGCCGGGGAGAAGACCCGCCTGGCGATGTCGATCTGCACCGGGTGCAGGCTCCACGCGCCGACGCAGCCGAGCAGGAAGGCGTTGCGGAACTGGTCCTCGCAGGCGGTGGTGTCCTTGATGTCGCCGAAGGGCCCGTAGTACGGCAGGATCCCGTGCGCGGCGCAGGCGTCGACCATGCGCGCGATCGTGTAGTGCCACAGGTCCTGCTGGAAGGTCAGCCGCGGCAGCTCCAGGTCCGGATCCTTCGGGTCCTCCCGCACGAGGTACCCGGGGTGACCGCCGCCGACGCGGGTGGTCTTCATGCGGCGGCTCGCCGCGAGGTCGGCGGGGCCGAGGGAGATGCCCTGCATCCGGGGGCTGGCCCCGGCGATCTCCTCGACGTTCGCGACGCCCGTCGCGGTCTCCAGGATCGCGTGGACGAGGATCGGCCGCCCGATGCCCGCCTTGGCCTCCAGCTGGGCCAGCAGCCGGTCGACGTAGTGGATGTCCTCGGCGCCCTCGACCTTGGGCACCATCACGACGTCGAGCTTGTGGCCGATCTCGGTGACCAGGGTCAGCAGGTCGTCCAGCGCCCACGGCGAGTCGAGGCTGTTGATCCGGGTCCACAGCTGGGTGCCGCCGAGGTCGTGGGCCTTGGCCGTGGCGACCAGCCCCGCACGGGCGGCCTCCTTGCGGTCGGCCGAGACGGCGTCCTCCAGATTGCCCAGCAGGACGTCCACCGTGGGGGCGATGGTGGGTACCTTCGCCGCCATCTTCTCGTTGCTCGGATCGAAGAAGTGGATCATCCGCGACGGCCGGAACGGCACTTCCCGTACGGGGGCCGGGGCCCCCACGGCCAGCGGTCGGAAGAAGTCCTTCGCGGAACGCATGCGGTCTCCCAGGGTTCGAGGGTGGGGAGCGTACGGCGCTCACCCTATGATCCGCGGGGTCCTCGCGTTACTGGTCGGTACGTGTGCCGTTGGTCACCGGTCGGCCGCCGGCGGCAGACGGTAGGTCAGGTCCGGCTCGCCCTCCTCGTTCGCGGTGCTCTCGCTGCCGGGGACGGCCAGGAAGCCGTGCCGTTCGTAGAACGCGCGTGCCGCGGTGTTGCGCCGGAAGACGTGCAACGACAGTGGGCCGTCCGGGTGGTGGCGCACGACCTCGTCGAGCAGTCGCGTGCCGATCCCGCGCCGGCGCACGTCGGGCCGCAGGTAGAGGTGCTCCAGCCAGTCGCCCCCGAGTGCCGCGAAGCCGAGCGCGGCCCCGGTCCCGGCCTCCTCCGCGAGCCAGACCCTGCACTGCTCCAGGACGATGTTCGCGACCCACCACCGGGTCTCCTCGTCGCTGTGCAGTCGGGGCAGCCAGGGCATGGCGGCCTGCCGGGAGGCCAGGAAGACCGCGGTGACGGCATCCGCGTCCGCGGCCCGCGCGGGTCGGATCCGCGGTGTCGTGTCGTCGGTCACGCGATGACCCTACTCCGGGCACGGGAGCGTGATCGAATGGGTTTCTCCACCCCGGGAAGGACCAGCCCCATGACCGCCGCTACCGTGCACTCGCTGACCTGCTACCCCGTCAAGGGCTGCGCCGGCGTGCCCCTGGCCGGCTCGGCCGTCACCGCGACCGGTCTGGTCCACGACCGTACGTTCATGGTGGTCGACGCGGCCGACGGATCCTTCCGCAGCCAGCGGACGCTCCCGCGGATGGCGGTCGTGCGCGCGGACGTCACCGACGACGGCAAGCACCTGGCGCTGTCGGCGCCCGGGGCCGGGGAACTGACGCTGGAAGTGGCGTACGCGGGGCCGCCGCGCGAGGTCGTCCTGTTCGACCGGCCGCTGGGGCCGGCCGTGGACCAGGGCGAGGAGGCCGCGCGCTGGTTCTCCGAGGCGCTGGGTGCGCCCTCGCGCCTGGTGCGGGTCCGTCCCGGCTTCGACCGGGACGGCTGGGGCGAGCACCCGGGCAAGGTCAACTTCGCCGACGCGCACGCCCTTTCCGTGGCCTCGCTGGCCTCGCTCGACGACCTCAACCGGCGCATCGCCGAACGCGGCGGCACGCCCGTGCCCGTGGACCGCTTCCGCCCCAACATCGTGGTCGCCGGCTGGAGCGAGCCGCACACCGAGGACCGGGTGCGGCTCATGGACGTCGGCACCGCCCGCCTCGGCTACTCCGTGCGCGCGATGCGCTGCTCCGTACCGCTGGTCGACCAGGCGACCGGCCGTACCGCCGGGCCCGAGCCGGTGCGCACCCTGGCCGGCTACCGGCGGGAGCCGGAGTACGGCAACAAGGTGAGCTTCGCGATGAAGGCGGCGGTGCTCCGGCCCGGCGCGATCGCGGTGGGCGACCCGGTGGAGGTCCGGGCCTGGGCGTGAGCGTCGTCAGGGTGCGGGACCGCCCGCGGCACGGCCGGGACCGTGCCGCGGGCGGCTCGCCCGGCACGGCTCAGCAGCCGCCGCAGTTGTAGTACAGGACGTCCCAGTGGTTGCCCTCGTCGGCGTAGATGTTGCCCGAGCCGGAGCGGTACTGGGGGGCGCCGTCACCGCGCAGGCCGATGTAGGTGAAGGCGCTGTGGATGTAGTTGGTGACGCAGCTGTTCTTGCCGTAGTCGAGCTTGTAGCCGTTCCAGTGCGAGTAGGTGCCGCTCGCGTGGCCGGTCTCGGTGCCGCCGGTGATGTTCAGGGCGCAGCCGGTCGCGCCCTTCAGGGTCACCGCGCCCTGGGCGGTGGCCAGGTTGAGCTGGTCGAAGGACGTGCATGTCGCGTTGTTGCGGTTGGAGCAGCCGCCTGACGAGGACCAGGTGATCCCGGCGTTGCGGAACATCGTCGTGGCCTGGGCGTGCGTCAGCTTCGTGACGGCGTAGGCGTCGTGGGACGCGGCGAGACCGACGCCGGGGGCGAACAGCACCCCGAGCGCGAGGACGAGCGCGCTCAGGACGGAGCGGAACTTCATGGGGATTCCTCCTGCTGGGGACCGTGCTTCCGGTGGGGCGGCGGTGCAGGTGGAGCAGGTGGGGCAGGAGGAGTGTGCCCGGTGTTCTACGCGCGTATGCGCGCCAGTTGGGGCGCACGCGCGCGGATCCCGCGGGGCGCTAGTGGTCGCACTTGGCGTTGTAGCCGACGTTGTAGCCGCTGGAGTAGCCCGACTTGTACTTCGCGTTCGTCGTCTCCGGGCTGTAGGAGTCGTAGTAAGAGCAGGACTTTCCGTCGAAGCGTCCGTCGAGGAGCCCGGCGTTGTAACCCTGCTGGTACTTCGGGTCGTCCTTGGTGGGAGCCTGCTGCGCGGACGCCGTCGCGTGGTGCGACGCGTCCGCGGACGCCGTTGCCGGGACCGCCGACGAGAACGCCAGCGCCGCGGCCGCGACGAGGGGGCTGGCCAGCAATGCGATGCTTCGCTTGGCGCGCATGAATTTCTTCTTCCCTGGAATCTGGTACGCGCGGACGGTGCGCTCGACCCGGCCGGGGGCGCATGGAACACATGCGGAGCGGGCCTGGAGAGCGAAATCTGCAATGCGGTGCGCCGGGCACCACGACAGCCGGTCGATTCCGGCTGCGCACGCCATCTGACCTGCGGATCAAGTCATCCCATGTCGATGACGCCGACAATTCGACCGTAACGACCCGGGCGCCGGGTGTCCACTCATGGACACTCGCTCTTCTTGGAAGCGCCAATCACCCGGAATTACCCGGCGTGAATTCCGGTGCCCATGGCAATTGTTTCGGCGCGGCAGCCGTGTCGCGTGACCGACGCCCTTCCGGGGCGGCGGACGCGGGTGATCACGCCGCGTCCGCCGCGTCGGGCCCCTCAGTCGTTCGCGCGCGGCTCCACGCCGGCGCGCAGCAGGCCGTACGCGTAGGCGTCCTCCAGTGCCTGCCAGGAGGCGGCGATGACGTTCTCGCCGACGCCGACGGTGGACCATTCGCAGCTGCCGTCGGAGGTGGAGACCAGCACCCGGGTGATGGACTCCGTGCCGTGCTTGCCCTCCAGGATGCGGACCTTGTAGTCCACCAACTCCAGCTTCGCCAGCTGCGGGTAGGTCCGCTCCAGCGCGACGCGCAGCGCGCGGTCCAGCGCGTTGACCGGGCCGTTGCCCTCGGCGGTGGCGACGATGCGCTGGCCGTCGGCCCACACCTTGACCGTCGCCTCGTTGGCGTGCGTGCCGTCGGGGCGGTCCTCGACGATGGCGCGCCAGGACTCGACCCGGAAGTAGTGCAGCGGCCTGCCCTCCACCTCCTCGCGCAGCAGGAGTTCGAAGGAGGCGTCGGCGGCCTCGTAGGTGTAGCCCGCGAGTTCGCGCTCCTTGACGCGCTCCACGACGCGGCCGACCAGCTCGCGGTCGTCGCCGAGGTCGATGCCGAGCTCCTTGCCCTTGAGCTCCACCGAGGCACGGCCGGCCATGTCGGAGACCAGCATGCGCATGGTGTTGCCGACGAGTTCCGGGTCGATGTGCTGGTAGAGGTCGGGGTCGACCTTGATCGCCGAGGCGTGCAGCCCCGCCTTGTGGGCGAAGGCCGAGATTCCCACGTAGGGCTGGTGGGTGGAGGGCGTGAGGTTGACGACCTCGGCGATGGCGTGCGAGATGCGGGTCATCTCGGCCAGCGAACCGGCGGGCAGGACCTTGCGGCCGTACTTGAGCTCCAGCGCCGCCACGACCGGGAAGAGGTTGGCGTTGCCGACCCGCTCGCCGTAGCCGTTGGCGGTGCACTGGACGTGGGTGGCACCCGCGTCGACGGCGGCGAGGGTGTTGGCGACGGCGCAGCCGGTGTCGTCCTGGGCGTGGATCCCCAGGCGGGCACCGGTGTCGGCGAGCACGGTGCGGACGACGGCGGTGATCTGGGCGGGGAGCATCCCGCCGTTGGTGTCGCACAGCACGACGACGTCCGCGCCGGCCTCGTGGGCGGCGCGCACGACCTCCTTGGCGTACCCCGGGTTTGCCTTGTAGCCGTCGAAGAAGTGCTCGCAGTCGACGAAGACCCGGCGTCCCTGGGAACGCAGGTGGGAGACGGTGTCCCGGACCATCTCCAGGTTCTCCTCGAGCGTGGTGCGCAGGGCCAGCTCGACATGCCGGTCATGGGACTTGGCGACCAACGTGATCACCGGGGCTCCCGACTCCAGCAGCGCCCTGACCTGCGGGTCCTCTGCGGCGTTACCGCCGGCGCGGCGCGTGGCGCCGAACGCCACCAACTGGGCGTGCCGCAGGTCCAGCTCCGCGGCGGCACGGGCGAAGAACTCGGTGTCACGCGGGTTGGCGCCGGGCCAGCCGCCCTCGATGAAGCCCACCCCGAAGTCGTCCAGGTGCCGGGCGATCGTCAGCTTGTCGGCGACGGTGAGGTTGATGCCCTCGCGCTGCGCGCCGTCGCGCAGCGTGGTGTCGAAGACGTGGAAGCTGTCGTCCAGTACGGCCGTCATGGTTCGTTCCAACTCCTGTCGGGTGAGTGGTTCCGGAAGACCGGGCTCCACTTGCCCCCATCATCCCTCGCGCTGCGCCGCCTCCGGCGCGGGTGGGCCGGGAAACGAAAAAACCCCTCGCGGGTGCGAGAGGTCTGCGCGCGGGTCTGGGACACGGTGGTCGCCTCCGCGATGGTCTGCGGTACGGCGATCACTGAGGACCGGCGCGCCTGCTGCCGATAATCATGGCGAACGAGGACACATCGGCAGTCTGCCACAGGACCCGCGGACGTGGGACACGGTCTCAGGATGCGGGCACCCGGTCGGCTGCGGGCCGGAACGGCCGCGTCCGGCCGGACCCCGGGCGGCCGCGCCGCCCCGGCCGTGAACCTTCCCTCAGCCCGCGGGGGCCGGGGTGAGGGCGTCGTCCAGGAACTCCTTGACGTGCTCCAGGGTCTGCCCGCGGTCCGTCCCCGGCAGCCCGATGACCAGGGGCACCCCGAACCCGTCCAGCAGCGCCCGCAGCCGTACGGTGAAGCGCTCGGGGTCCAGGGGCCGGAAGTCGCCGCGCGAGATGCCCTCGGCGAGCAGGGCGACCAGGTCGCGGTGCCAGACCAGTTCGAGATCCAGCTGGCGGCGCAGCACGTCCTCGGCGGCCGTCGTCCTGTTCCAGATCTCGGACCAGAGCGTCCAGCGCGGGTCGCGGCGCCCGTCGGGAAGGTAGAGGTCGATCACGGCGTCGAGCCGTTCCCGGGGGGCTGCGGGGCCGCCCAGCACCCGCCGGCGCTCGGCGGCGAGCTGCGCCTCGCTCCATTCGAGGGTCTGCAGCAGCAGCTCCTCCTTGCTGCCGAAGTAGTAGAGGACGTGGCCGCTGCTCATGCCGACCTGCCGGCCGAGGCCCGCGATGGTCAGCTCGGCCAGCCCGCGCTCGGCGATGGTCGCCATGGCGGCGGCCATCACGTCCTCGCGCGGCTGCTTGAGCCGCCGCCGCGGGCGGGCGGGTCCGGTCACTGTTCCTCCGGAGGCGGTGGGGTCACACCTGGGGCTGCTGCTGGGTCACGCAATGAATACCACCACCGTGGGCGAAGATCGTACGAGCGTCCACCAGCACGACCTCCCGCTCCGGGAGGAGCCGCTCGAAGACGGCCTTGTTGACCTCGTCGGCGGGGTCGTCGAAGGCGCACAGCACCACGGCGCCGTTGCAGAGGTAGTGGTTGACGTAGGAGTAGTCGACCAGCTCGCCGTCCACCTCCCGGACCTGCGGCGCGGGCAGTTCCACGACCTCCAGCGGCCGGCCCCGGGCGTCGGTGGCGGCCCGCAGCAGGGACGCGACCTCCCGGGAGACGGCGTGGTCGGGGTGGGCCGGGTCCTGCTGGCTGTGGACGACGACCACGCCGGGACGGACGAAGGCCGCCACGATGTCGACGTGCCCGCGGGTGCCGAAGCGCCCGTAGTCCGCGGTGAGACCGCGGGGCAGCCAGATCGCCTTGCGGGTGCCGAGGAAGGCGTGGACCTCGGCCTCCGCCCGCTCCCTCGTCCAGCCCGGGTTGCGGCCCGGGTCGAGTTGCACGGTCTCCGTGAGCAGCACGGTGCCCTCGCCGTCGACATGGATGCCGCCGCCCTCGTTGACGAAGGAGGTGGCGTAGCGGGCGGCGCCGGCCCGCCCGGCGACGAAGGCGCCGATCTCCGCGTCGTGCCCCCAGGCCGCCCATTCCTGGGCGCCCCAGCCGTTGAACGCCCAGTCGGCGGCCGCGAGGCGCCCGCCGCCGGTCAGGAAGGTCGGGCCCGTGTCACGCATCCAGGCGTCGTCCAGCGGCGCCCCGGCGACCATGACGTCCGCGCCGCCGGAGCCGAGCAGCTCCCGGGCGCCCGCCGTGTCCTCGGGCCGGGCCACGACGGTCACGGGCTCGAAGCGGGCCACCGTCAGGGCCACCTCGGCCCAGGCGGCGCGGGACTCGGCGAGGTCGTCCGCGCCGTCGAAGGTGACGCTCGGCGACGGCCACGCCATCCAGGTGCGGGTGTGCGGGGCCCACTCGGGCGGCATGGTGTAGCCGTCGGCGGCGGGGGTGCTGGGCATGGCGCTGGTCCTCGTCACAAGAAGTAGAGACGGCTGAGCGACACCTGCTCCGCGGGCTCGGAGCGCAGCGGGTCGCCGTCGAGGGTCACCAGGCCCGTCGTACCGTCCACGTCCACCTGCCCGGTACGGGAGTTGAGGACGAGGTCGGCCGGACCGATGCCGCGGGTGCCGCGCACGGCGACCCGGCGGCGCCGGGTGGGCATCCGGTCGTGCTCCAGCTCCAGTGCGGGGCGGGCCACGAACGCCACGGACAGGTCGGCGGCGGTGGCGCCGTGGGCCCCGAACAGCGGGCCGAGGACGAGCGGTTCGCAGGTGTCGGTGGCGGCGTTGGGATCGCCGGTGACCCCGTACGCGGGGAAGCCGGACTTGAGCACCATCTGCGGCTTGGCGCCGAAGTACTGCGGCCGCCAGAGCACGATGTCGGCGAGCTTGCCGACCTCGATCGAGCCGATCTCGTGGGCGAGGCCGTGGGCGATCGCCGGGTTGAGGGTGAGCTTGGCGACGTAGCGCAGCACGCGGACGTTGTCGTCGTCCGGGCCGTCCCCTTCCAGCGGACCGCGCTCGGCCTTCATCTTCCCGGCCAACGCGAAGGTGCGGCGCACGGTCTCGCCGGCGCGGCCCATGCCCTGGGCGTCGGAGGAGGTGATGCCGATCGCGCCCAGGTCGTGCAGTACGTCCTCGGCGCCCATCGTGCCGGCGCGGATGCGGTCGCGGGCCATGGCCGCGTCGCCCGGCAGGTCGGGCTTGAGGTCGTGGACGGAGACGATCATCCCGTAGTGCTCGCCGACCGCGTCCCGGCCGAAGGGCAGGGTGGGGTTGGTGGAGGAGCCGATGACGTTGGGCACGCCCGCCATCTTCAGCACGTTGGGGACGTGCCCGCCGCCGCAGCCCTCGATGTGGAAGGCGTGGATCGTGCGGCCCTCCAGCACCCGCAGGGTGTCCTCCACGGACAGGCACTCGTTCAGGCCGTCGCTGTGCAGGGCGACCTGGACGTCGTACTCCTCGGCGACGCGCAGCGCGGTGTCCAGGGCGCGGCTGTGGGCGCCCATGTCCTCGTGGACCTTGAAGCCGCACGCTCCGCCCTCGGCGAGCGCCTCGACCAGCGGCGCCGGGTCGGAGGACGAACCTCGCCCGAGGAAGCCGATGTTGACGGGCCAGGCGTCGAAGGCGTTGAACGCGTGGCGCAGCGCCCAGGGCGAGTTGACGCCGACGCCCCAGACGGGCCCGAACTCCTGGCCGATGATCGTCGTGACCCCGGAGGCGAGCGAGGCCTCCATGATGCGCGGCGACAGCAGGTGGACATGGGTGTCCACGGCTCCGGCGGTGGCGATCAGCCCCTCGCCGGACACGATGGAGGTGCCCGTGCCGACCACGACGTCGACCCCGCCGAGGGTGTCGGGGTTGCCCGCCCGGCCGATGGCGTGGATGCGGCCCTCTCGGATGCCGACGGACACCTTGCGGATGCCGACGGCCGCGTCGATGACCAGTACGTTGCTGATCACCACGTCGCAGGTCTCGCGGACGGCGGCGGCCTTGAGCGCCAGTCCGTCGCGGGCGGTCTTGCCGAACCCGGCGAGGAACTCGTCCCCGGGCCGCTGGGAGTCCGACTCGACGCGGACCACCAGGCCCGAGTCGCCCAGCCTGACCCGGTCCCCGGCGCGCGGTCCGTGCACGGCGGCGTACTCGTGGGGGTCGATGCTCATCGCCGCGCTCCCAGGTATCCGCAGGCGGCGGCCCGCCGCAGCGCCTCCGCCTTCGCGCCGGGCGCGTCGAGCGGTCCGTCGACGAGCCCGGCGAAACCGACCACCACGCGGTCGCCACCGATCGGGACGAGCCCGACCTCCCGCTCCTCCCCCGGGCCGAAGCGCACGGACGAGCCGGCCGGGACGTGCAGCCGCATGCCGTACGCGGCCGAACGGTCGAAGTCCAGCCGGGGGTTGGCCTCGAAGAAGTGGAAGTGCGAGGTCACGCTGACCGGTACGGAGGCGGTGTTGCGCACGGCCACCAGCGCTTCCGGGGACCGCTCGGGCCGAGCCGGTCCGGGCAGCACGGCGCCGGGGGCCTGCGACCCCAGCGAGCCCCCGCCGATCGGGTCGGTGACGACGGCCAGCCGCGAGCCGTCGTCGAAGACGGCCTCCACGTGGACCTCGGTGACGACGTCCGCCACGCCGGGCAGTACGTCCGCGGGCCCGAGCACGGCACGGCCGGCCTCGACGGCCTCCGCGAGGCGCGCGCCGTCCCGCGCGGCCTCGCAGACCGCGTCGGCGATCAGTGCGGTGGCCTCGGGCACGTTGAGCCGCAGCCCGCGCGCCCGGCGGGCCCGGGCCAGCTCCGCCGCGCCGAACAGCAGCAGCCGGTCGCGCTCGGTCGGGGTGAGCCTCACGCCTGCGCACCTCCCACGTCGACCTCCCACATCGGGCACTGATTAGAGCAACACTCTAAACCTGAAAGCCACCCCGGGGAAGTATTGGTCAGGATGTGGTCGGAAGAAATTGAGTGGCGTTCTAACTTTCGCGGCGCGACAAGCCGTGATGTACGCCCTGCTCGCGGCGTGCACCGCCACATCCGCGGTCTTCGGCTACCGGATGCTGCTGCGACTCAGCCGCGCCCTGTCCACAGGCCTGACGGTGCTGCTGGTGATCGGGGTCGTCGCGTACGCGGGCGACTTCAGCACGGCCGCGCCCGCCGGCACGCAGTACCTGCTCGGCGGCTTCTGGCCGACCTGGCTGCTCGCCGCGGTCTCCGCGCGCCTGAGCGGGCCGATCGCGTTCATCACGCTGCTGGGCGACTACACGCGCTACATATCGCCGCGCCGCTTCTCCCAGCCGCGCGTCCTCCGGGCCGGCTGCGCCGGGCTCGTCGCCGGGCTGCTGGTGCCCCACCTTCGGCACCTTCACCGCGCTCGCCGTCGGGGCCGGCGAGGACTACGCGGGGCCCCTCGTCGCGGCTGCCCCCGCGTGGTACCTGGTGCCGCTGCCGGTCAACGCCTCGGCCGGCTCCGGTGGGCAACGCGGGGCTGATGCTCCCCAGCATGGGCCTGGGACCTGGACGCGATCCCGCCGCGGGCGACGCGCACGCGGGCGACCTACGTGGTCGCCGCTGTCTCCCGCTGCTGCTCACCGCCGTGGGCACCCCGTGGGCGGTGATCACCTTCATCGGGTTCGCCCGGGTGCGGGTGCGCTACGACGCCGACGCCCCCCAGGTCTGCAACCGGCGCGCCCGCGGCGGTCTGTACTGGTGCCGCGGCGGCGGGAACGTGCGGGCCGCGGTCGCCTGACCGGCGGGGTCGGGCATCGGGCTGCTCTCCGTCGACACCCCGGCGTACAGCGGGCCCCTGCTGCCCGTGACCGGCGCGATCGACCTCGGCCTTCCGGATTCAGGCGCCGTCACGGCCGCGGTGTACCTGGTGCTCGACGCGGGCCGCCCGCACCCCGTGCCGCCGTGCGGACCCCGGAACGGGTCGCGGTCACCGCGTGAGACGGATCGCTCCCCGCCCGGCCGCGCCGCCGCGCGGCAGGAGTGCGGCGCCGCCCCGGCCCTGCCCCGGGCGGCGCCGTACGCGGACGGCGGGCGGTCAGCCGCCCAGGGGGTGCATCCAGCCGTGGACGTCGGGGGACTGGCCGGTCTGGATGTCGAGCAGCGCCTTGCGCAGCTTCATCGTGACCTCGCCGGACCCCCCGTCGCCGACGGTCCAGTCCGCGCGGGTGGACTTCACGGAACCGACCGGCGTGATGACCGCGGCGGTGCCGCAGGCGAAGACCTCGGTCAGCGATCCGTCCGCATTGCCGTTCTTCCAGTCGTCCACGGAGATGCGGCCCTCGCTCACCTCGTAGCCGAGGTCGGCGGCGATGCGCAGCAGCGATGCGCGGGTGATGCCGGGGAGGAGGGAGCCGGTGAGCTCGGGGGTGACGATCCTGTCCCCGTACACGAAGTACAGGTTCATGCCGCCCATCTCCTCGATCCAGCGGCGCTCGATCGCGTCGAGCCACACGACCTGGTCGCAGCCGTGCTCGATGGCCTGGGCCTGTGCGACCAGGGACGCGGCGTAGTTGCCGCCCGCCTTCGCGGCGCCGGTGCCGCCGGGCGCGGCACGGACGTACTCCTCGGAGAGCCACACGGAGACCGGCTTGACGCCACCGGGGAAGTACGCGCCCGCCGGGGAGGCGATGACCATGAACAGGTACTCGTTGGCCGGCTTGACGCCGAGGCCGACCTCGGTGGCGAACATGAACGGGCGCAGGTAGAGGGACTGCTCACCCTGACTGGGCACCCACTCCTTGTCCTGGCTGACGAGCGCGTCGACGGCGGCGATGAAGGTCTCCACGGGCAGCTCCGGCATGGCCAGGCGGCGGGCGGAGGCCTGGAAGCGCTCGGCGTTGGCCTCGGGACGGAAGGTGGCGACGGACCCGTCGGGCTGACGGTAGGCCTTCAGCCCCTCGAAGATCGTCTGCGCGTAGTGCAGCGTCATGTTCGCGGGGTCGATGGAGAGCGGCGCGTACGGCACGAGCTCCGCGTCGTGCCAGCCGCGGCCCTCGGTCCACCGGATCGTCACCATGTGGTCGGTGAAGTGGCGGCCGAAGCCGGGGCTGGCGAGGATCGCCTCGCGCTGCGCGTGGGGCAGCGGGTGCGAGGAGGGCTTGAGCTCGATCGTGGGCGTCGTCATGTGTGGTGTCCTTCGCGTCAGGGTCAGGGCGGACCGCACCCGACGTCCTCAGCTGCTAGGACGTCCGAGTTTCCCCTCGCACAGCGGCCCCACCGCCGATTATCGCAGCGGCGGGGCCGAGGACGTACATGCGCGGCCCGGGAGGTGGAGGTCAGTCGTGGTGCGGTCGCTGACCGGCCGGGCCGACTGGCGGAGGCTTACCCGGCGGTCAGCCGGCTACTCGCGCGGCGAGCGCGTCGCCGATCTCGGAGGTGCTGCGCGTCGCGGAACGCTCGGCGAGGTCCGCGGCGACGGCGGCCTCGATCCGCTCGGCCTCGGCGGTGTACCCGAGGTGTTGCAGCAGCATGCCGACCGAGAGCACGGTGGCGGTCGGATCGGCCTTGCCCTGGCCGGCGATGTCCGGGGCGGAGCCGTGCACCGGCTCGAACATCGAGGGGAACTCGCCGCCCGGGTTGATGTTGCCGCTGGCTGCGAGGCCGATGCCACCGGTCACGGCGGCGGCCAGGTCGGTGAGGATGTCACCGAAGAGGTTGTCGGTGACGATCACGTCGAAGCGCTCGGGCTGGGTGACGAAGAAGATCGTCGCCGCGTCCACGTGCAGGTAGTCGGTGGCGACCTCGGGGTACTCCTCGCCGACCCTGTCGAAGATGTTCTTCCACAGGTGTCCGGCGTGCACGAGGACGTTGTTCTTGTGGACCAGCGTCAGCTTCCTGCGGGGACGCGCCTGGGCGCGGGCGTAGGCGTCGCGCACCACGCGCTCGATGCCGAACGCCGTGTTGAGGCTCACCTCGGTGGCCACCTCCTGCGGCGTACCGGTGCGCAGGGAACCGCCGTTGCCGACGTAGGGGCCCTCGGTTCCCTCGCGGACGACGACGAAGTCGATGTCCGGCTCACCGGCCAGCGGGCCCTTCACTCCGGGGAAGAGCCGGGAGGGGCGCAGGTTGACGTGATGGTCGAAGGCGAAGCGGAGCTTCAGCAGCAGACCGCGCTCCAGGACGCCGGAGGGCACCGAAGGGTCGCCGACGGCGCCCAGCAGGATGGCGTCGTGCGCCTTGAGCTGCTCCAGTTCCGCGTCCGGCAGGGTCTCGCCGGTCTCGTGCCAGCGCTTGGCGCCGAGGCTGTACTCCTTGGTCTCCAGCTTCACGTCCTGCGGGAGGACGGCGGACAGGACCTTGAGGCCCTCTGCCACCACTTCCTGGCCGATTCCGTCACCGGGGATCACTGCGAGACTGACGCTGCGAGACATGGCGAGAACCCTACTCTTCCGTCCAGGGAATGACACGTGATGTCCGCATGGCGGACGCGGTGCGTGCCCGCCGGGTGCTGTTCACCCGTCTGACCGTGCTGAGTCGGCGGCGGAGGGGAACTCCCTGTCCATGGACACTCCACGGATGGGCATCGACGAGCACCTCGCCGGCCGTCTGAGCATGGCTGAGCAGCACGCCCACCTGCGGGAGCGGCATTCCCGCAGACGGGTGATCCGGGGCGGCGTCGCGGCCGCCGGGGTCGTCGCCGGGGCCGGTGTGCTGGGCGCGTCCGCGTACGCCGGCGGGGAGACCGCCGCGCCGGCGCGCTTCCCCGAGGTGCTCGCCCCGCCGGCCGCGGCGCACGTGGACGGTGCGCTGGTGGCCCCGTTCGGCCGTCACCTGGCCTTCGGCGCCGACCCCGAAACGCAGATGCGCGTCTCCTGGCAGGTGCCGCTGCCGGTGCGGGGGCCGTTCGTACGGGTGGGGCTGCGCCCCTGGGACCTGGGGCAGCGGATCGAGGCGCAGGTGCGCTCGCTGCACACCGCCGCGCTCGGCAAGGAACTGCCCGCGGTGGAGCAGTACTACCTGCACGCGGCGCTCGACGGGCTGCGCCCCGGCACCACGTACTACTACGGCGTGGGGCACCGGGGCTTCGACCCCGCCGTGCCGTCCGCCTACGGCACGATCAGCTCCTTCACCACCGCCCCGGACCCCGCGCAGCGCCGGCCGTTCGTGTTCACGGCCTTCGGCGACCAGGGCGTCAGCTACCACGCGCTGGCCAACGACAGTCTGATCCTGGCTCAGAACCCCGCGTTCCACCTGCACGCGGGCGACATCTGCTACGCCGACGACTCCGGCCGCGGCGCCAAGGACGACATCTACGACGCGCGCGTCTGGGACCAGTTCCTCGCCCAGACCGAGAGCGTCGCCGCACGCGTCCCGTGGATGGTCGCGCTCGGCAACCACGACATGGAGGCCTGGTACTCCCCCAACGGCTACGGCGGCCAGGAGGCCCGCTGGACCCTGCCGGGTGACGGCCCCGACCCGGCGCGGATCCCCGGCGCTTACTCCTTCGCCTACGGCAACGTGGCCGTCGTGGCGCTGGACGCCAACGACGTGTCCTACGAGATCCCGGCCAACCGGGGGATCAGCGGCGGCCGGCAGACGGCCTGGCTGGACCGGCGGCTGGGCGAGCTGCGGGCGCGACGCGGCACCGACTTCCTGGTCGTCTTCTTCCACCACTGCGCCTACTCGACCACCAGCGCGCACGCCTCCGAGGGCGGGGTGCGCGAGGCCTGGGTGCCGCTCTTCGAGAAGCACCGCGTCGACCTGGTGGTCAACGGGCACAACCACGTCTACGAGCGCACCGACGCGGTACGCCGCGACGCGGTGGGCAGGGCCGTCCCCGTCGGGGCGACCACGCACCCCGAGCGGGACGGCATCGTCTACGTCACGGCGGGCGGCGCGGGGAAGAGCCTGTACGCCTTCCCCGTACCGGACAGCCACGAAGGGCGGGTCAAGGACCTGGACAGCGTGGACACCTATCGCTGGGTGAGGGGTGCCCACAAGGCGACGGAGACGGTGGAGTGGTCACGCGTCCGCTACACCGGCCACTCGTTCCTGTCCGTGGAGTCGCTGCCCGCGCCGTCCGGCGGGACGGCGCGGCTGGTCGTCTCGGCACTCGCCGAGAACGGCAGACGGATCGATCACTTCACCATCGCGCGCACGGCCAGATAGGCCAGGCGCCGCAGACGGCTGATCCGGCGGGGCACGAGGGGGCCGCTCATCGCGGCTCGTGACCCGTCGAGCCGCCGTTGTCACGGCGGTCCAGGGCGCGCTGGAGGGCTTCGGCGGCGTTCTTGCGGGCGGTCTCGTCCATGGTGAACAGCTCCCGGAGAAGAAGAGGAGGGTTGTGTCGCCATAGAACGGGGCGGGGAGCGGCGCTGCAGGGGGTGACCTGCCAGAGGTGCGCGGCTGACGTCCGCCGGTCGCTGGTGGAGCGAGACGTTCGGCTTCTACAAAGCTAGGACAGCTCGGCCGATCTGTCTCCACAATTACTCGGACTTCCTACTATCTGAGACGGCGAAGGCCCGGCACCCCACGGAATCGGGGGTACCGGGCCCTGCCCCTTGCGGGCTCGTCCGGGTGACGCGGAGATCAGCCCATGTGCGGGTAGCGGTAGTCGGTCGGGGGCACCAGGGCCTCCTTGATCGACCGGGTCGACGTCCAGCGCATGAGGTTCTGCGCGGCACCCGCCTTGTCGTTGGTGCCGGAGGCACGGCCGCCGCCGAAGGGCTGCTGGCCGACCACGGCGCCGGTGGACTTGTCGTTGATGTAGAAGTTGCCCGCGGCGAAGCGCAGCCTGTCCATGACGTGCGCGACGGCGGCGCGGTCACGGGAGACCACCGAGCCGGTCAGCGCGTACGCGGCGACCGATTCCATCTGGGTGAGCATCGCCTCGAAGGCGCCCTCGTCGGCGTCGTCGTAGACGTGCACGCCGAGGACCGGGCCGAAGTACTCCTCGCGGAAGATCTCGTTCTCCGGGTCGGAGGAGACCAGCACGGTCGGCCGGACGAAGTAGCCGACGCTGTCGTCGTAGGTGCCGCCGGCGACGACCTCGACGGTCGGGTCGGCCTTGGCGCGGTCGATGGCGGCCTTGTTCTTGGCGAAGGCGCGCTCGTCGATCACCGCGCCGATGAAGTTGGACAGGTCGGTGACGTCACCCATGGTGAGGCCGTCGACCTCCGCCGCGAACTCCTCCTTGAAGCCGTTCTCCCACAGCGAGCGCGGGATGTAGGCGCGGGAGGTCGCGGAGCACTTCTGGCCCTGGTACTCGAAGGCGCCGCGGGTCAGCGCGGTCTTCAGCACCGCCGGGTCGGCCGACGGGTGCGCGACGACGAAGTCCTTGCCACCGGTCTCGCCGACGATCCGCGGGTAGGAGCGGTACTTGTCGATGTTGTTGCCGACCGTCTTCCACAGGTGCTGGAAGGTCCGGGTGGAACCGGTGAAGTGGATGCCGGCCAGGTCCGGGTGCTCCAGGGCGACCTCGGAGACGGCGATGCCGTCGCCGGTGACCAGGTTGATGACGCCCTTGGGCAGCCCGGCCTCCTCCAGCAGCTCCATCAGCAGCACGGCGGCGTGCGTCTGGGTCGGGGACGGCTTCCACACCACGACGTTGCCCATCAGGGCCGGCGCGGTCGGCAGGTTGCCGGCGATCGCGGTGAAGTTGAAGGGCGTGATCGCGTAGACGAAGCCCTCGAGGGGGCGGTGGTCGAGGCGGTTCCACACACCCGGGGAGTTGGCGATCGGCTGCTCGGCCAGGATCTGCCGGGCGAAGTGCACGTTGAAGCGCCAGAAGTCGACCAGCTCGCAGGGGCTGTCGATCTCGGCCTGCTGCGCGGTCTTGGACTGGCCGAGCATCGTCGAGGCGGCGATCGTCTCGCGCCAGGGGCCGGCCAGCAGGTCCGCCGCGCGCAGGATGATGGCGGCGCGGTCGTCGAAGGACATGGCGCGCCAGGCCGGGGCGGCGGCCAGTGCGGCCTCGACGGCGTCGCGGGCGTCGTCCTGGGTGGCGTTGGCGTAGGTGCCGAGGCGGGCGCCGTGGTTGTGCGGCTGTACGACGTCGAAGCGCTCGCCGCCGCCCATCCGCCGCACGCCGCCGATGGTCATCGGCAGCTCGACGGGGTTCCCGGCCAGCTCCTTCAGCTTCGCCTCCAGCCGGGCCCGCTCCGGGCTCCCCGGGGCGTAGGAGTGCACCGGCTCGTTCACCGGGGCGGGGACCTGGGTCACAGCGTCCATGGAAGACAGCTCCTTGTGTCCTTGTGGGGTCGTGGTCAGCGGGTGGGGAGGAAGGACCGCAGGAAGAAGGCCAGGTTCGCCGGCCGCTCCGCGAGACGCCGCATGAAGTACCCGTACCAGTCTGCGCCGTACGGGACGTAGATGCGCATGCGCTCGCCCTCTTCGGCCAGCCGCCGCTGCTCGGCGGTGCGGATGCCGTACAGCATCTGGAACTCGTACGAGCCCTGCTTGCGGCCGTGCCGGTGGGCGAGCTCCTGGGCGATGGAGATCAGCCGCGGGTCGTGGGACCCGATCATCGGGTAGCCCTCGCCCGCCATCAGGATCTTCAGGCAGCGCACGTAGGCGCGGTCGACCTCGGCCTTGTCCTGGTGGGCCACATTGGCGGGCTCCTTGTAGGCGCCCTTGACCAGGCGCACGCGGGAGCCGGCGACGGCGAGGTTGCGGGCGTCCTCCTCGGTGCGGAAGAGGTACGACTGCAGGACGGCGCCGGTGCCGGGGTGGCGCAGGCGCAGGTCGTCGAGGATCGCGAGGGTGGAGTCGACCGTGGTGTGGTCCTCCATGTCGAGCGTGACCGTGGTGCCGATCTCGCTCGCCAGGTCGGCGACGGGGCGGACGTTCTCCAGCGCGATGTCGTGGCCGCCGGACGGAAGGGCCTGCCCGAAGGCGGACAGCTTGACGGAGACCTCGGCGCGGGTGCCCAGGCCCTCGGCCTTCAGTGCCTCCAGCAGCCGCAGGTAGGCGTCGCGGGTGGCGAGCGCGGTCGCCTTGTCGGTGACGTCCTCACCCAGGTGGTCGAGCGTGACCTCCAGGCCGGAGGCGGCCAGCGACCGCACGGTGTCCATGGCGGGCGCCAGCTCGTCACCCGCGATGAAGCGGTTCACCACGGGGCGGGTGATCGGCGCGCCCGCGACGACGCGGCGCATACGGTCGCTGCGCGAGGCGGCGAGCAGCACGGGACCGAGCACGGTCTCCTCCTGGTTGAAGGGCTGCCCAGGGGGCAGGCAGCGTCGCCGTGAAATCTAGGATTCACCTACCCCGCCCGCCATCGACAGCTGTCACGCATCGGATCGGTCTCCCTCATACAGATGTATGAGGGAGAATGGCGGCGTGCGTGGTGACTACCAGGAGCTGGTCGACGAGGTCTCGGCGCTGCTCGGCGCCCCGGCGACCCTGGAGGACCGCGACTTCCGGCTGATCGCCTTCGGCGCCCACGACAGCGACGACGACGGCGCCATGGACCCGGTGCGCACCCGGTCGATCCTCACCCGCCGCTCCACCGCCGAGGTCCGCTCGTGGTTCGAGCGCTTCGGCATCGCCCGGGCCACGGCCCCCGTCCGCATCCCGGCCGCGCCCGACGCCGGGGTCTTCAGGCCCCGGCTGTGCCTGCCGGTGCGGCACGGCGGCGTCGTGCACGGCTACGTGTGGCTGCTGGACACCAGCGGGTACACCGACGCCCAGCTGGCCGCCGCCATGGCGGTCGCCGCCCGCATCGGCGCACTGCTGGCCGCCGAGTCCCGCGCGGGCGCCGACGCCGGCCGGGCGCTGGGCGACCTCCTCGGCTCCGCCCCCGGGCCCGGCCGCACGGCCGCCCGTGAGGCGCTGCGGGAGGCACTCGGCCCGGACGCGGACGAGGCCCACGCGGTGGTGTGCGTCCTGCCCTGGCCGGGCGGCGAGGACGGCGACGCACCGGGGCCGCGCAGCGTGCCGGGCGCCGCCGCGCTGTGCGTGGTGCCGCCGCAGGAAAGCACCCCCGACACGCACCGGGAGCCCCCGGTCGCGGCGCTCGCCGCCCTGGTACGGCTGCGCTCGGCGACGATGTCGGGGCCGGCGCTCACCGCGGCCGCACGGCTGATGGAGGGCAACGGCAGGGCGGTGGAACCGAGCGCGCGGGCCGGGATCAGCACCCCCCGCCAGGGGCTCGCCGAACTGCCCGAGGCGTGGCACGAGGCCGTCTCCGCCGCCCGCGCCGCCCGCGCCCAGCCGCGGCTCGGTCGCACCGCGGAGTGGGACGCCATCGGCCCCTACCGGATGCTGGCCGCGCTGCCCGCCGGTGCGGTGGATCCGGCGGTGCGTCCGCTGCTCGACCCCTCGCACTCCGACCTCGCACATACCGCCGAGGTGTACCTCGACCGTGCGGGGCAGGCCGGGCGCGCCGCCGCGGAGCTGCGGATACACCGGCAGACGCTCTACTACCGGCTGTCCCGCATCGAGCGGCTGACCGGCCTCGACCTGGACGACGGGGAGGACCGGCTGCTGCTCCACATAGCCCTCAAGACGGCCGGGCTCGGGGACTGAAGGGACTGTTGCCGACCCGAGGGGGCACAAGTAACGTGACGCGAGGCTCGGGCCGGCAGGGCCCAGGGGGGCTTGATCGACACGCGTAGGACGTGGGCGAACCGCGCGTCCGGCGCGGACACCGCGGATGGCGAAACAAGGGGATCGGGAGCCGGTGACTCATTTCACGGACGCCCACGGACGCGAACGCCCAGCGCTGTGGAGGACGCCGCCGACCGTTCCCGGCAGACCTCGCGCCGACCGCAGACTGCTCCTCGCCGGGCTGCTGCTGGTCGTGTCACTGGCCGCCTTCACCGCGCTGTGCCTGTCGATGGCCGTGCCCATGGCCGACATGCAGGTCTACCGCGCCGAGGGCGCGGCCGCCGTCGACGGCACCGACCTGTACGGCTTCACCGTCACCGAGTGGAACCTCCCGGCTACCTACCCGCCGTTCGCCGCGCTGCTGTTCGTGCCGACGACATGGCTGCCCGTACCCCTGCTGAAGCTGGCCTTCATGGGCGGCAACCTGCTGCTGCTCGGGCTGCTGGCGTACCTGTCCTGCCGGTCGACGGGGTGGCCGCGCGCCCGCGGTTCGCGCTGGGTGGTGGTCCTCCTGGCCATGGCCCTCGGGCTGTGGCTGGAGCCGGTCTTCCAGACGATGCTCTACGGCCAGATCAACCTGCTGCTGGCGGTGCTGGTGCTGTGGGACGTGAGCCGGCCGGACGGCGCACGCGGCAAGGGCCTCGCGATCGGCGTGGCGGCGGGCATCAAGCTCACCCCCGCGATCTTCGCCGTCTACCTGCTGCTGACCGGCCGGCGGAAGGAGGCCGCGGTCGCCGCCGCCGGGTTCGCCGGGACCACACTGCTGGGGGCGCTCGCGCTGCCCGGCGCGACGGTCGACTACTGGACCCGCTGCGTCTTCGACACCAGCCGCATCGGCAAGGTGTGGATCGTCGACAACCAGTCGCTGCAGGGCTTCGCCGCCCGGGTGCTGCACACCGCCCACCCCGGCGCGGTCTGGGCCGTCGCCGCGCTTGTGGTGGCCTGCGCGGGCCTCACGGTGTCGGTGCGGATGGGCCGCCTGGGCCGGGAGGCCTGGGGAGTCGTGTGCTGTGCGGTCACGGCGCTGCTCATCACGCCGATCAGCTGGTCGCACCACTGGGTGTGGTGCGTGCCGATGCTGATCCTGCTCGCCGCCGAGGCGCCGCGCTGGGCGCTGCGGGTGGCGGCGGTGGTCTTCCTGGCGCGCACCCTGTGGATCGTGCCGAAGGCCGGTGACCTCGATCTGCACCTGGCGTGGTGGCTGCAGCCCTTGGCCTCTCCGTACCCGGTGCTGGGCCTGGTCTTCCTCGCGGCGGTGGCGCTGCGCTTCCGGGCCGGCTCCCCCGCGATGGCGACGCTGACGGCGAAGGGGCGGCCGACCCGGATCTCCCGGGTCGGCCGCCCCCAGCGGAGCGAACCGGCCGTCAGTCCTCGAGATTGACCGCGCGGGCCGAGGTGGCGCCGATCTCCTCGGCGATCTCGGCCAGCACCGGCGCGGGGATCGCGGTGTCGACGGTGAGCGCGACCAGCGCCTCGCCGCCGGCCTGGTCGCGGGCGACCTGCATGCCCGCGATGTTGATGCCGGCGTCGCCCAGGATGCGGCCGATGGTGCCGACGACACCGGGGCGGTCGATGTAGCGCAGGAAGCCCATGTGCTCGGCGAAGACCAGGTCCACGTCGTCGTCACCGACGGCGACGATCTTCTGGATGTGCTTGGGACCCGCCAGCGTGCCGGAGACGGACACCTCGGTGCCGTCCGAGAGGGTGCCCCGCACGGTGACCAGGTTGCGGTGGTCGGGCGACTCGCTGCTGGTGGTGAGGCGGACCTCGACGCCGCGCTCCTGCGCGAAGAGCGGGGCGTTGACGTAGCTGACGGTCTCGTCGACGACGTCCTCGAAGACGCCCTTGAGGGCCGAGAGCTCCAGCACCTTCACGTCGTGCTGGGTGATCTCGCCGCGCACCTCCACGTCGAGGCGGACCGCCACCTCGCCCGCGAGGGCGGTGAAGATCCGGCCGAGCTTCTCGGCGAGGGGCAGGCCGGGGCGGACGTCCTCGGCGATGACCCCGCCCTGGACATTGACCGCGTCCGGCACCAGCTCACCGGCGAGGGCGAGGCGCACCGAGCGGGCGACGGAGATGCCGGCCTTCTCCTGGGCCTCGTCGGTGGAGGCGCCCAGGTGCGGGGTGGCCACCACGTTGTCGAACTGGAAGAGCGGGGAGTCCGTGCAGGGCTCCTTGGCGTACACGTCCAGGCCGGCGCCGCCGACCCGGCCCTCCTTGAGCGCGGCGAACAGCGCCTCCTCGTCCACGATGCCGCCGCGCGCGGCGTTGACGATGCGGACGTGCGGCTTGACCTTGCGCAGCGCCTCCTCGCCGATGAGGCCGACCGTCTCCGGGGTCTTGGGGAGGTGCACCGTGATGAAGTCGGAGACCTGCAGCAACTCGTCGAGGCTGAGGATCTTCACGCCCATCTGGGCGGCGCGAGCGGGCTGGATGTAGGGGTCGTACGCGACGATCTTCATCCCGAAGGCCGACATGCGCTGAGCCACCAGGGCGCCGATGCGGCCGAGGCCGACCACGCCGAGGGTCTTCTCGGCGAGCTCGACGCCGGTGTACTTGTTGCGCTTCCACTCGCCCTGCTTGAGGGCCGCGTTCGCGGGGGCGATGTTGCGGGCGACGGAGATCAGCAGACCGCAGGCGAGTTCGGCGGCGGTGACGATGTTGGAGGTCGGGGCGTTGACCACCATGACGCCGGCCTTGGTGGCGGCGGAGACGTCCACGTTGTCCAGGCCGACGCCCGCGCGGGCCACGACCTTGAGCTTGGAGGCGGCCGCGACGGCCTCGGCGTCGACCTTGGTGGCGCTGCGGATCAGGATGGCGTCGACATCGGTGATCGCGCTCAGGAGTTCGGCTCGGTCGGCGCCGTTGCAGTGCCGGATCTCGAAGTCCGGACCGAGGGCGTCGACGGTGGCAGGCGACAGCTCTTCAGCGATGAGTACGACGGGGTTGCTCACGTGAGTCCTCACTAGTCCCTGGTCTACGGCCGCGTCCCGACGGCCGAAGGCGGTGGAGAGGGATGGCATGCCGCGTGGAAGACGCACGACGCTGTGAGCCTGACGCGCTTGTTAGTGGAGTCTATCGGCGGCGGGCCCGGCATCCTGCGCCAACGTGGAAGGATCACCCGCACGAGGGTGTACGGGGTGGCCAAAGCGGCAGGTCCCGGGGGCGCGGCGCCCCCGGGACCGTGCAGACCGCGGTGCGGAGGACTTACGCCTCCTCGTCCACCCAGCTCATGAGCTTGCGCAGCTTCTTGCCGGTGGTCTCCAGCAGGTGGTTCTCGTCGGCCTTCTTGTACTCGTTGTAGCGCGGCAGGCCGGCGTTGTACTCGGCGATCCAGTTGTTGGCGAAGGAGCCGTCCTGGATCTCCGCGAGGACCTTCTTCATCTCGGCCTTGGTGGCGTCGGTGATGATGCGGGGGCCGGTGACGTAGTCGCCCCACTCGGCGGTCTCGGAGATCGACCAGCGCATCTTCTCCAGGCCGCCCTCGTACATCAGGTCCACGATGAGCTTCAGCTCGTGCAGGCACTCGAAGTACGCGATCTCCGGCTGGTAACCGGCCTCGGTCAGGGTCTCGAAACCGGCCTTGACCAGCGCCGCGGTACCACCGCAGAGCACCGCCTGCTCACCGAACAGGTCGGTCTCGGTCTCCTCGGTGAACGTCGTCTTGATGACGCCCGCACGGGTGCCGCCGATGGCCTTGGCGTAGGACAGCGCGAGCGCGAAGCCGCCCCCGGTCGCGTCCTGCTCGACCGCCGCGATGCACGGGACGCCGCGGCCCTCCTCGTACTGACGGCGCACCAGGTGACCCGGGCCCTTGGGGGCGACCATGCACACGTCGACACCGGCCGGGGGCTTGATGAAGCCGTAGCGGATGTTCAGGCCGTGTCCGAAGAACAGCGCGTCGCCGTCCTTCAGGTTGTCCTTGACGGACTCCTCGTACACCCGCGCCTGGATCGGGTCCGGGACCAGGATCATGATGACGTCGGCCTCGGCCGCGGCCTCGGCGGGGGTGACCACGCGAAGACCCTGCTCCTCGGCCTTCGCCTTGGACTTGGAGCCCTCGTGCAGGCCGACGCGCACATCGACCCCCGAGTCGCGCAGCGACAGCGCGTG
>NZ_KB892119.1:0-70154 GCF_000373665.1 Streptomyces sp. BoleA5 | reverse complement strand
CCTGACCGGCTCGCTGCGAGCGGCCCTCGACCAGCGCAAGCTCCTGGAGAAGCGGATCCAGGAACTGCTCGACGAGCACCCGCTGTCGAAGATCCTGACCTCCATGCCCGGCATCGGGACCAGGACCGGCGCCCGGNTCCTGATCGACGTCGGCGACGCGAGCGCCTTCCCGACCGCCGCCCACCTGGCCTCCTATGCNGGACTCGCCCCCGCGACCCGCAGCTCCGGATCNTCCATACGCGGCGAGCAACCCTCCCGACGGGGCAACAAACAGCTGAAGCGGGCGTTCTTCCTGGCCGCGTTCGCCTCACTCGGCGATCCAGCCTCCCGCGCCTACTACGACAAGAAGATCGGCCAGGGGAAGCGCCATACTCAGGCCCTCCTGTGCCTGGCCAGACGCCGGGTCGACGTCCTGTTCGCCATGCTCCGCGATGGGACCTTCTACCAGTCCCGGCCAGCCAACTCAGCCCGAGTCAGACTCACCACAAACCGGACAGTCGTACTCGTCGACCGAGCCCTCCGCAACCAGGTGACCGCAGAAGTCACAAGGTCGCATGCGCTCATCGGCAGGCACCACGACAGCCGATTCGTCTCCCATGCACATCAGAGTGACAGATGACCTCTCAGCCGTCACCGACCCCTTGACCAAACACATAGAGGCACCCCACACACTGCCGGTGGCGCTGGCCAGAGCGAACACAGGTCATGGGCTGCTGCCGATGAAGCAGGAGGTTCGCGGCCGGCGGGCACCGCAGCGACCGGCAGCCCTCACCATGACACCACAGGTCCTCACGTCTGCGGCCTGATCCCGAGGCCAACATCAGCTTCGACAATCCTCGCCGCCGTCTGCGCGTTGAGCGCCGCAGCCGGGCAGGAAGCATCACCAGCGGGCCCCGATACACCGCGATCCAGTACCCACCAGGTGGCCGTGTCCCGCGACCCCCTGCTTGGGGCTGCTGCGTACCCTTTTGCAGGGAGATACCTCATGGGACACCGTCACCGGCGAGGGGCTGCGGGCAGGCAGGATGCCTACGCCACCGGTCACCTTGCTCCGGATTCCGCCGAAGTGACCGGCCGGCGGCTTGAGACGGAGCATGTGCTTCAGAGGCGACGACGGGCCACCCATACGCCGCCGCTGCCAGTCACCATGCCGCGCCTGGCAGTGCCAAGCGGCACGCCGTCGACGGCTTACAGCTTCCTGCTCCTGCCGCTCTCGGGGCCCGCCTGCCGCTCTCTGAGGTCTTGACCCGCTCCTGCAGGTGGGGCGGCGTGTCCGGCCCGAGAGCGGCGCACCGATGCGGTTCCACGGCGGCCGTCGGACATGCGGCGCACCGCTTCGGCGCGCGTACGATAGTAGATCCCAGCGGCTTCGACCCCGCCACGTGCCGTCTTGGTATCCGTCACGGGCGCCCAGCGCGGCATGAGACGGCGGTATTCCACGACCGGAGCAGGCAGGTCCGGCGCTCGGGGCGGGGAGACATCGACGCAGTGGGCTTCCATGGCCGCGGTGACCAGCGCCTCGTCCGCCCCTACCGGCACCGGCCGCCCGCGAAAGACCCGTGTGAGATATCGGCGCGCCTCGGCCAGCAAATGACGGCGACGGAATCCGCCGGGGTAGTACTGCGACACCGTGGCGGTGATCTCCAGCGCGCCCACCGCGACGTCGAGGACCGCACGGGCACGCGCGCGAATGCCGCGGGCCGCTGCCCGAGCCAACCGCAGCAGGTTGTCCACGACCGCACGGCCGAGGCGAGCGATGGCAGAGGAACGCCAATGCGCCAGCCACTGCGACAAAGGGCGGGCCGTGTCCTTTGCGGGCCGTGTCTCGTCGGCTGCCATGGCCATCAAGCGGCGTCGTACCTTCACCGAGACCGGGCCACCAGTGCGCTGCACCCACAGCTCCTCCAGGGACCCCAGGCGCTCCATGATGGCCTGATTGCGGGATGCGGCCCAGTTGATCAGCTCCTCCGGTATCCCGGCGATCTCCATCACCGGCCGCTGTCCGGCCGTGGGAAACCGCGGCTCGGTGGCCAGGCCGAGACGCGTACAGACTTCCTCCAGGATCCGCTGGTTGTAGCGCTCGGAGCAGGCAACGACGTGCTCGAGCAGCGTGCGGGTGTGCAACGTGCCCCACCCTCCGTCAGTCCGCTTGACCTTCACAGACATCAACACATGATCGTGAAGCAGCGGCCCGCCCTTCCGGGAGGTGTAGTGACGGAAGCGAGCCGCCATCACGCCCGGCCGGGCCAGCTGACGAACGCTGTCCTTCCCCACCCGCACGATCAGCAGTTTCTCCTCGACCTCCTGCGTCATCACCTCGCGGAGTACCTGCAGGTGGAGCGTCTCGATGACGCGCCTGGTGTGCGGATCCGCCAGCGCCCACAGGATCTGGATGCTTCCGGGAGGGCGGAAGACGAAGTCGATCGCCGTGAACTTCTGCACCCGGTATCCCAGCCGCGCCGCCCGCTCCGCCTTCGCCGGACGAGTCGCCTTCCGCAAGCCGGTCTGCGATCGCCTTCTCGGCGTAAGGGTGACGGCCTTCGCCGAACAGAGCCATCATCTCTGATTCGGTGACCGCCTCATCGGCGACCAGTCCGACCCACGGCAGCGCCCGGCCCAACCACTGTCCCTGCGGCACACCCACCAGATCCTGTGCCGTGTCCAAGGGCACTCCGAGCGGGCGATGCATGTCTCCGACGATGACGTCCTTCAGGTAATACCTGCACGCCGACCCCTTGCTGGCCTGTCTGCACGAAATCATGGCGCCCAGCCCAGCAGGGGTACGAGCCGACAGCACGTGCTCACAGGACCAACTCCCGTCGCACGGGAAGAAGCTGACTTCCTCTTCTGGCGCCCTCCCGCACTGCGGGCTGCAGGTCACTTCCACACGGCGCGTCATCACGGCGGCGTCATGCGAACACCGGCAGAGCTCCGGTCCCCGGCATGAAGCGCCATACCCCACCCCGGCCGGGCACCAGCGCAGCCAAGGACGAGCCGAAGGCAACGCAAGGGCGCCCGTCCATTCCCGTCGGACGGAACAGCCAGGCAATCAACTGTTTCCCCCCTTGGCACGGCCGACCCCGCTCAGCCCTCTGACCCCGGACGCGGTGCCAGCGTCCTGATCAGCCTCCCCTACCTCGGCTGCCTAGCACTGTCACCTGCTGCCAGCAGCAAGCGCAGGGCTTCCCTTCCATGAACCAACGACGCCGGCGGCCGCCAGTGCCCACCGCCGGCGACGTTGCCTCACGCGCCACGGAGGGCGCGCCACTGTTGAAGATCCAGCACGCCCTCGTCCACCACCAGGACGCACCGGCAGACGACACCACCGACACACCTCCCAGCCCCGCGGCTCAGTCGGGCAGTCGCGCCCCGCAACTCGTCCTTACGCACGCCCAGCAGGAGATAACCACCACGGCCTCCCGCAGCGTGCGGGCACGTGACTTCCTGTCCGCCGCCCAGTGGGCCATTGACGAAGGAGTGCACCCCCAAGCGAACGCAACGACCCTACGGGTCGCGCAATCCCTGGCCGGCGACATGAAACCAAACGGGCACGTTTTCTACTGTCGCGACCACCGTGCAGCCCTACTCGGCATCAGCAAGCGCTGCCTCGCACATCACATCGGCTACCTGCGTGAACTCGGGCTCCTGGTATGGGTCAAACACGGCAGCCGCACGAACACGCGACGCAAATCCGGGCGGCCCGGATGGTCCGGCACCGCCACCATCTACGCAGCCACCGCTCCCCCACCCTGGGACCAGGCCATGGGCCACCGCATCTACGGGCACGGCTACACCGCCCGCCTGATCGGCTACACCCCCCAAGGCCGCGCCCGCGCCATCACTGACGCCCGCGCCCGCAAGCAAGCCGCAGCACGCACCACCCATTGCACCCCTTCCCGTAAGCAGTACCCCAAGAGACAGAAAGCTCAGGTAGACGAGAAGAACAACTACACCACTGCGCCGGAACGACGCGCCCCACGCCCCACATCGTTCACGCCGGCGCAGACCGCCCACAGCATCGCCATCGCCACCTGGATCCGGCCCCGCGTCCCCTGGACACAAGGCGAGCACCTGCGACGCCTCGCCTACGCCCTGCGCCCCCTGATCACAGCCGGCCTGACCCGGCACGACATCGCGGCAGAACTGCACTCCTGGTGGCTCACCTGGCGCCCCCACGCCCCCGCCGCCTACATCACCCGCCACCTTCGCGATACCGCCACACCCCCAGCACCACACCAGCCGGAACAGCCGGAACAGACACAGATCACCAGCCCACCAGGGGTTCCTCCCAACGCGGCATTCCGCGCCGCCCTGGCCAAAATCAAAAGCACAACATCACCACAGCGCCGGCCAGGCCCCGACGGCAACGCCAGCGAACCCCTGCCCGAGGAACCCACGCACCGCATCCACGCCAGGATCCTCGCCTCGCTCGCCCAAGCCGACGCCGCCGAGAACCGGCGCACGCCACTGCAGTGCCAGACGCTCGCGCAATGGGAGACCCAGCTCGACACCAGCCTCCGCACCAACTGGCGGGAGACTCACCCATGCCCATGAACGGCACCCCCGCCAGACACAACCACACCGGCACGCCGTGCGCACAACCGAGCCTGTGTTGTCCCCCTACACGACGGACCGTTCCCGAGTCGGCCTGACCGGCACGAATGCGACGCGTTGGAGATCGTTTCCCGTTCGTGAGGTGATCGTTCCCGACCATGGCCACGGCTGGTGAGCACGCGCTTCCGCAACCGGGCCGTACGGTCCCGCGGCTACCGCATCGCCGGTCACACGGCACGGTTCGCCTACGGCGCCGCGCCCGGCCTGCCGCGCCGCGCGGCAGCCGGCCGGCAGCGCGTCACCGACTTCACCGAGGACGCCTGGCACCAGCTGCAGGTCTCCCGGGGACGTGTCCAGGACGATGCCCACGCCTGGGGCCAGGCCGGACGCGGGGGTCTGCCGCACGATCGGGTGACATCTGAACTGGATTGCCCTGTGGGGCGGGTGGGAAGGATGTCGTTGTGTTGTGCCCAAGCCTTATCCGGAAGGGTGGCGCGGGTGGCTGTTCGGAGCGCGCAGCGACGGCCGCAGCGCGGACCCGGCAGCTGGTGCCTCGCTACCGGAGACCGGTCCGACGGCTGATGGGCAGCGGGTGTTCGACATGCTCATGGAGGCTCAGCGCACCGATTTCGAGTGGGACCGTCACCACGGCGGCGAGTCGTGAAGGCGATACGCAGGGGCTGCTGGCGCGTGGCCCTGATGGTGGCGGCCGGGGTGTGCTGCGCCAGGCTGCTCGACGCAATCGTGGTCGCGGTGGTCAACCAGACCGCCGTGAGCAGCGCGCTGGCGGCTGTGACGGGGATCCAGGCCCAGATGGTGACCGCCATCGCTCAAGGCGCCCAGTCGGTGAAGGAGGTGCCGCCCGGGTGCCGGGGATGCGGTGGCAGGTCCTGGCAGCGGCCTCGTCTTCACCACCATTGGCGGCCCCATCGACCCTCCAACCTCACGCGCCGCTTCGGTCGGCTCGTCAACCGGGCCGGGCTCCGCGGGATCCGCTGCCACGACCTCCGACACTCGACCGCGACGCTGCTCCTGGAACAAGGCGTCGGCCTCGCCGTCATCAAGGAACTACTCGGACACGCCGACATCGGCGTCACCGCCGGCGTCTAGGGCCTGCCCGCCTCGCGTGCTCCTCGTACGCTGACGTTGCCGTCAGCTACTGCCGTCAACCCACACAGAAGCCCCGCCAGGCACGACTTGACGGGGCTTCAACTTTGCATTAACGGTGGCCTCTTCGATGAATGTTCCCGCCACTGCTCCTTGGCAATCCGGAAAATAAGGGAGTCGCAGGCGAATGCATAAGCACCCCGAAGCCCTCACCCCTATTCAGCTCTCCAGGTGCAGATCGGTGCACACGTCACGCAATCCTCGCCACGCAAAATGGAAACCCCATCAGAGTTCGCAATTTCGCCTAATTCGCAAATCTTTGATCCGAGTAGTGAGCTGCAACCATAAGCCCCTCTTCGTCGAAATCAGCAAATACTCCCGACCCTGAAATTTGCCACCACGACTCACCGGAAACGAATGGCTCACACTTCCCCACCCTCTCTCCAGCGGCTTTGGCGATATCCATAAATTCCTGTAGGGTGAAATTCTTCACCCTATTCCTCACCCCCAGCGGACCAGGAAGGACCATTTCCCTCCCGGAAGGCTCGAGGGCGAGATGCCAAAGAATTCCACCTTTCGAAAATCCCAACTGAAGATCCCCGTAGGCATATATGGCCGGGAGTGGCCCAGTGGTCGCGTCGGGATCCCCTGCCGCATCCAGCACTGCAGCCAGGCTAATCCCTACCTCGAAGTTTTCGAAGCGGCCGCTGCGGCAGAACTCTACAACTTGAAGTCGATTCAACGTTTCCCCTTTAGCGAGAGGTGGTCCGCCCTTGCATACTCGGCAAGAGCGGACCACAGGTGATCACCTAAATCTATTGACCAAGTGCCTTCACGAGATTCCTCAAGCCTGGGATCTGCTGACTATAGGAATGATTCTGCTCTAGATATTCAAGCCCTTTGGTTGCTTGCTCTAGCGCCTTACCCCGGAAGGCAGGATCCTGGAAGTCTTTCTCTACCTTGGCAATAGCGGTCTTACCAGCCTTTCCGCTGAACGTAGACCTGAAGAGCAGATTTCCATCTGCATCAGCAGAGACCGAGACTTCACCCGCACTCCCCTGGCCGGGGAGCTTCACGTGGAACCCTTTTTGCGCCCAGTCGTTGGCGATCGTATCGATTTTACAATTGCTGTTGTGAACGAGGACCGGCGTCTTCCCCGCCAGCACATAGTACGTGTGGAGGCCGTCGACTGTCAGGTTGTAGGTGCGCTGGTGCTTGGTGTAGTGGGCGACCGCTACGATCTGGACTTTGGTGCCGTTACTGGTGCGCAGCCACTGACTGGGTTCGAGGTCACTGGCGTCCGTCCACTTTCGTTCGTTGGGTGTCCAGAATGGGTGGTGGTCTGTACTGATGAGGGAAGCCAGCTTGCCCTTGCTCTTTACCGTGATGTCGGTGAAGTTTTTGTCGTCCTCGGTGATGATGGTGGCGAGGACTTCACGGCTTTCCGTCTTTCCGGTTTCAGGATCGGTGGCCAGCACCTTGTCGTTGGTGGTGACGTCTTCTATGGGCTTGGTGGTGCCGTCGGCGAGTTGGACTTCAGTTTCTGCGATAAAACTATTCTTGAAACACTTCGTCTTTGCGAAGTATCGAAGGGCTGCCTTCTCGACTATCAGTTCGGCTGCGCCGCCCACCCCGGCGGTGGCTGCGGACACCGCGGTGTCCTTGAGTACGTCGGTCGCTGATTCTTCGTCCTCGTCGATGGCGTTACTGACCGCGCTGTAGGTGACGCCGCCTAGTGCAGCGCATCCTGCGGTTCCCGCAAGGCTGGTGCCGCCTGTGAGTGGTGCGCCAGCTACCAGGAGGCCCTCGCAGGCACTCCCTGCGAGTCCGCCGACGACAACACCGGCCGCCTGGGCACCCACCTCACGCCAGTCGATCTGGTTCCACCAATGGCCGCCGTTGTTGTTGCCATTGGTGCCGGTGGTGTCGCCGCTTCCAGCATTGGTGCCGGTGCCGCCGCCGGTGCCGCCGCCGGTGCCACAGCTGCTGTTTACGGGGCAGGTACCCCAGGTCGCACTGTTGTAGAAGGTCGCTCCTCTACCGCCGGACCCGTCGTCTTCTTTCAGTCCTGTGGGGTCGCTGAAATTGACGGGGTTATTGCGGGAGTAGCTGTAGGCCGACAGGTTTTGGGGATCGTAGGGGCTGCTGAGGGGGTCGGGGCTGAGGAATCTGCCGAGGAGGGGGTCGTAGGCGCGGGCGCCGAGCAGGGACAGTCCGGTCGTGGTGTCTTCGGTTTTGCCGAGGAATCCGTGGTCGGTACCGGCCGGGAGTCCTTGGGTGCTGCGTTGGTCGCCGAAGGGGGTGTAGCGACGGCGGCTTATCGCGCCGGTGGTGGCGTCGACGGTGAGTTGGGCCGAGGCCTGCTGGTCGGCCATCAGGTAGGTGACGCCTGCGCTGGTGCGCATGGCGACGGTGGACCCGCCGATGCTGTAGTAGCGGGTGCAGGCGACCGTGGTGCCGGTTTGGGCGCTGTTGGTAGCAGTGAGGTCTTGACCCTCGACGTAGGCGACGGTGCGTGCCGGGTCGGTGCGCAGGATCAGAGTGCCGGTGGCGTCATAGGCGTAGGTGGTCTTTTCCTGGCCGCCTGCGTTCTTGGTGACGGTGGCGGTGGCGAGTTGGCCGGTCTTGTTCCAGGTGTAGTCGGTGGAGGTTCCGGCGGTGGGTTCGACGCGTTTGGTCATGCGGCCGGCCGCGTCGTAGGTGTATGCGTCGGTGCTGGATACGTTGCCGCTGGCGTCTTGGTGCTGGATGTTGCGGACGCCGTGGAGGTGGCCCGGGTTGGCGGGGCCGGTCCAGGCGCCAGCGTCGTTGTAACCGGGGTAGAGGTAGTCGCGGGTGGAGGCGACGCCTGCGGAGTTGGTGTCGGTGGCGGACTGCAGGTTGCCCAGCCGGTCGTAGGTGAACTTGGTCTGGTAGGCACCGTCCTGGTTGAAGTCGGGGTTGGGGGTGCCGGTGGTGGAGCAGGTGACCAGCGAGGAGGCGGTCCACGCCTGCAGGAGGCGGTGGAAGTTGTCGTAGGTGAAGCACTGTTGCTGGTCGAATGTGCCCTTGTCCTCCTTCAGCGCCGTGATCTCGCCGCTGTCGTTGCGGAGGTAGGTGTCCTTCTGGACCGTCTTGGTGGTACCGCCAACGTTGGTGGTGGTGGTAACGCCGGTCAGGGCGCCGGTGCCGTGGATGCCGGTGGCAGTGCCGATGTCGTAGGCGTAGGTGCGCTGCGCGTTGACCCCGGTAGTGGCGCCGTAGGTGCGGCCGGTCAGGGCACCGGTGCCACTGCCGGTTGTCTCGTCGTAGGTGGTGGCGCTGACGTAGGTAGTGGTGGCGGTGGAGTCGCCGAGCTTGCTGGTGAGCTGGTTCGGGCGACCGTAGGCGTCGTAGCCGGTAGTGACGGTCTCCTTGGGGAGGCCGCCCTTGGCCGGGTCCCCCACAGCCGGGTAGCCGACCGAGGTGATGTGGTCGGCGGCGTCATAGGTGTAGGTGGTCTTGTAGGTGCCGGCCAGGCCGGTGACCTGGGTGGGGATGGTGACGCTGGTGCCGAGCGGGCGGCCGCGTTCGTCGAAGCCGATGGTGGATGTGGTGTAGCTGCGGCCCTGCGTGTCGCGGCTGGTGGAGCTGATGACCCGGCCCATGCCGTTCGTGGGCGGGGCTGCGCCGCCGTCGTAGTTGTCGTAGACCCAGGCAGCGAGTTCGTCGGATCCGCTGCGGATGGAAGTCTTGCGCCCGAGGTTGTCGTAGGCGTACTGCAGGACGGTGTCGCCGTTGACGGGGTCCTTGGCGGTGGTCGTGGAGACTTGGCCGTTGTCGTCGTACGTGGTGGTGGATTTGCCGGCGTCCGGGTCGTCGACGGAGGTGCGCTGGGCGGCCCAGTCGTATCCGTAGGTCGTGACGTTGAGCTGCGGATCGGTGATGGTCCGCAGTACGCCCTTGCCGGTGTAGGAGTAGCTGGTTGCGTAGGTGCTGACGCCGCTGTGCTCGACGACCTTGCTGGTCTGGCCGTAGATGTCGATGTGGGTGTCGATAGCGCCGCCGGTCGGCGGAGTGACTGTGGTGTAGTCGTCGTGATAGTCGGTCCGGGTCTTGCCCTGGGTCTGCTCGACGTTCTTGACCAGGATCCGCGACAGGGTGGGGCGGCCTGCCCAGTCCTGGACGAGGTCGTTGTACGAGGGGATGTCGGATGCGGCAGGGTTGACCACTCCGTCGCCGGCGGGGCCCGCGCTCTTAAACGGGGCGGAGGTGCCGGTGACGTTGCCGGCGGCGTCGTAGCGGGTGACAGTCACTTGGCGGTAGCTGGCGCCGCTGAGCTGGGGCAGCTTGTTCTGGGTCTCGCGCGCTCGGCCGAGGGCATCAGTGAAGGCGTGGCTGTACAGGTAGGTGGAGCCGGATTGCAGGACACCGGCTGTGACCTCGGGGTCGCCGTTGACCACGTCCGGAACACCCGAGCTGGCGCCGGTCGTGGGGATGGAGTAGGTGTACGTCCGCGACGGGCTGCTGCCGCCGACCTCAGTGGGCAGCCACACCTGGATCGTGCGTCCGGCGGCGTCCAGGTCGACCTTGGTGAGGTTGCCGTTGACGTCCTTGACCGTCGTCGCGGTCCCCCACAACGGCGAGTACCACGTGGTGGTGGTCAGCGGGCCGCGAGAGTTGGCGCTGCTGCCGTCGGGGTCAGGGGTCGTGACGGTGACACCGGATATGGGCCAGGAGTTGGTCGGCTCGAAAGCGGTGGTGGTCCGGTTCTGGTTGCCGTCTTCCGTCCACAGCGCTCGGCCGGCTGCATCGTAGCCATTCCTGACAGCGCGCTTGAGGGAAGCGCTGGTGTAGGTGCGGACCTCGGTGGGGTTGCCGTCGAAGGGCTTGTTGGCGTCCACCGACGCCGAGCCGTCGTACAGCGTGGAGGTGTAGCCGTCCTGGTTGCTGTCGGCGATGCTGGAGCAGCCGACGGAATAGTGCTTGAGCTGGTCCTGGAGGACGGTGAAACGCTTGATGCCCGTGCTGTCGTAGTCGTCGGTGTTGTAGGCACGCCCGTAGGCGGTGCACCGGTTGTCGGAGATACCGGTCTCGCCCCAATCGTCGGTCTTCATGGGCAGGCCAAAGACGGTGGAGGCGTTTTCGGTGTCGTCGTACTCGTTTTCCACCACGTGCTCGTGCCAGGTGCTGCTGGCGGAGTTCGGGGTCCGTATGGTGGTCTTGTCTTCTCGGACGAAGCGGGCGTCGGGCAGGCCGTCGTACTGGGCGGTGTTGTGGGTCCAGTACTCGTGAAAGACCCGCTGGTGAGAGGCGCCCTGGTCGTCACGGGAAGAAGTCTCGATGAGCTTCCCAGCCAGCCAGGCGTGGTCGGTGTAGGAGTTGCCCTCGCCGTCAAAAACCGTCACTGTACGCGTGCCGGCCGGATCGGTCTTGGTTATCCGGTCGCCGGACAGCCCCCGATACAGCCACGACACGGTGCTGCGCTTGGCCAAGCCTGCGCCTGTGGTGACCTCGACCTGTCGGTATCCGCGCCAGTCCGTCCACGATTCGTCCTCATCCTTGGTGAGCGGGTCAGCGCTGAATCGCCATCCCGCACCCCCGGAGTAGGCGTAGCTGGTGACCATCTCCGGCTCGCCGTTCTGGTCACTGCTGACGGTGGGGTCGACGGTGACTTTGGTGACGAGGAACTTCTTGAACCAGCCCGTCTTCGCTTCGGTGCTGCCGTCGGGGACCCATTTCTGCCAGTAGCAGTCCTCGGTGTTGGTGGACTGGCTGGGCAGGTCGGCGCCGTCACAAGGGTCGGGTTGCCCGTAGGTGACGGCGGTGGTGGCGCCGAGATCACCGTGGATCTCGCTGACCCGGCGGAAGTTGATCTCACTGGAGCCGACCTGGTTGTCCAGGTCGACGCCGTTGAAGTTGATCACCGGGAGAACGAGGTTCTCCCCCGATCCGTAGGTCTTGCGCTGTACGTAGTCCAGCCACAGGGTCTTCCCGACCGCGCCGGCGGGGTTGGGCAGGCCGTGCTTGGTCTGGTACTGCATGACCAGTTCCCAGTCCGCGCTGTCGTTGTCGCGGACATAGGTCTTGATGTCCCAGAGCATGTCGGTGCTGAAGAACGACGGGTAGTACGTCTTGCCCGCGCATGCGTAGTCCGCGGCTGTTCCGTCGCACATCAGATCGACCGGCACGTCCGGGTAGGAGCCCGGCGATTCGTTGAAGGTCGGGCACGTCGGCGCTGTGCCGCGCAGCGGATCGTTGAGGGCCATGCGCTCGGTGCAACGATTGACGTGCGTCAGGTCGATCTTGGCGGGGAGCTGGCCGTTGCCGATCTGGGAGGACCAGCCGTACTGGATCTCCTTGACGTAGCCGCCGGAGACATACTCCCGGGGCTTGTCGACGTTGGCGACGGAACGGTAGTGGTTGTACTCCTTGTCGTAGAAGTAGATCGTCTCGACCTCGTTGGGGTCGACGGCCCGGTCCAGGTTCCAACGCCAGGCCTGGCTACACGGCTCGGGGAACTGGCTGTGGCACGGCTCGCCCGCGTCGTTGCCGACGACGGGGACGGTGAAGACCGAGGCGGTGGCGGTACCGGTGCGCTCAGACCGGCCCCAGCCCATGTAGTAGCGGGAACCGTCCTGGGTATTGATCACCCAGTACTCGTCGTCCGCGCCGTACCCGCCGGCCATGTGCTGGATCCGCCAGCCCGGGTCATCCTGCAGGTGGTAGGAGCCGGTGCCGTTGTTGTCCTGGATCAGCTGGGAGCTGACCCCGTTGAGGTTCAGGATGTAGACCGCGCCGCCTGGTTCCACGGCGGAGTTCGGGGAGTCCCAGCACATGTCGCCGATGGTAGGCAGGCCGTCATTGGTGCAGTTGCGGTAGCGACGCTCGATGTAGCCGGTGCTCAGATCCCAGCCCATGCCCACCCAGGACGCCTGATTGTTCGTCGCCGAGGTTCGTCCGTCCACCGACTGCGAGTTATAAGTCAGCGCCAGTGAGGGGGCCTTGCCCATCGGCGGTGCCGGCACATTGATCGGCAGCGCATACGTGAACGCGCCCGAACCGGTCCCGACTTCCCACGAACCCGACGGGCCCAGCGGCGAGGCCCGGTAGTCGCCCTGGTCCGAGGACGCGCCCGTAACGACCGCATACACAAACCCGCTCGCTTCGGCAGTCATCGGCGCCAAGCCGCCCAACTGCGCCGATGTTCCGCCCTGGCCCGGCGAAGCGGACAAGGAAGGCTGTCCGGTCGGGTCTTGCTCGGCGTCCGATGCGGGGTCGGCGTCGGCGTCGGCGATGACGGTCGCGGTCAGCGCGCCGTCCTTGACATCGTTATCGGCTTCCACGACCTCCCGGGAAGCGCACTGCTCGGCCTGCGGAGTAGTCAACGCACACGCCGGGAGCCGCACCAGGCGCAGACGGTCGGCGAAGTCACCGCCGTAGGCATACTTGAAGCCCGAGTAGTCGATCGTCACCTCGACAATGCCCGGCACGGCGACTCCGTCGTCACGCACCACCCGCAAGCCCATACCGATCCCGCCCACCGGGGCGATCGTGTCCCGGTCCAGGATCTGCACATCCACCTGATCAGGAGAAATCCCGTCCCCCGGCGACCCGGTCCCGGTGTCCTCCGGGTCGGGCGTGGCCGATCCGGACGGCCCCGTGGGCACGCCGTCCGGGGAGGCGGTGGCGCGGGGAGAAGCCGAAGCCGACGCGGAAGCAGTCGGATCGGAGTCGTCCTCGGACAGCGCACGCGCCGCGCTGAGCTGCGCGGAGGTTCCGTCGTCGGTCGCCTCGGCGGGAACGGGGGCGATCTCGACGACGCCGACCTGCGTGCCCCCGCCGTCGCCCGGTGCCGACGGCGACGCCGTTACCTCACCGGGCTCCCCCGGCTCGGCCTGACGCAGATCCACCGTCGCCCTCGCCGACTTCGGCCACACCGGAGCCGGCAACGGCTTCCCCGACGGTTCGGCTTCCTGTGCCTGGACTGTCCCCGTGGACTGCCCTGGCACCACCGATCCCGGATCATCGGCCGCCGACGCGGCCGTTGGTGACACTACAGCCACAGTCGACAGCAGGCCGGCCAGCAACGCACCGACCACACCTAGCGACACAGATTGCGAACGCCGCACAGACACGCGGACCCTCTCCGCCTCAGACGGCTCCGCACACGACGCGCGCAGCCGAAACATCGCGTGAACAGTGACCACCGCACAGCCGAACACGCCGTGCCCCAGAGCAGCGCCCGGCCGCCGACCGTAGTGATCAACGAACGGAACCTATCCGGCCGATTAGCCGCGTGACCAGCAAGTTCCTGAACAGGTTCCCGAAAAGTGGGGTGATCCAGAGCACTCTTGACGAAGAAGACGTGACGTGAAAATGGCCAACTGGTGAAGACATCTCGCCCTCACCACCACGGATCCGGCCGGGGACTCCACAGGCCCGACACCCCTTGGCACCTCAACGCGACTACCCCGGAGTCTCGCGCGACGCTCCGCCAGCCGGGGACCCGGCCTGGCAGGGTCACAAGCCCCGTGACGGCGCCGTCTACGACGCGTACTGCCCCGATGGGGGGCCGCCGGTGCAGTGGCGTGCCGCGCCGCCGCCGCCGGGCAAGGAGGTCGGGGTCGATCCGGCCCAGCTCGCGGCCGAGGCGGTGAAGCGGCTGCCGATCGACGGGCCGGACATCGGGATCGTGCCGGAGCCTGGCACAACGGGTGTGGTCGGGATGCCGGTGTGGCCGTGGAAGCGCACCAGACCCCCGCACCTGGGGCCCGGCCGCAGAGTCGGTGACCGCAGGCGGCATCACAGTGACCGCGACCGCGCACGTGTCGCAGATCGTGTGGGACATGGGCGACGGCCACACCGTCACCTGCGGCGCCGGCACCCCCTGCAAGGAGTCGGAAGGCGCGAAGGACTCCCCCATCTGCGGCTACCGCTACGCCACCACGTCCAACGGCGGTAAAGGCGATGTGTTCCGGGTGACCGCGACAGCCACGTGGAACGCGCACTGGGCCGGCCGCGGACAACGCGGCGACCTCACCACCACCCGCTCATCCCAGGTCCAGCTGCGCGTCGGCGAAGTCCAGGTCCTCGGCGTATACCCGCCGACCTCCCCACCGCAGGAGGCACCCATCGTGAACCCCACCACACGAGCCCATGCCGGTGCGGTCGCCGCGACTCCCCCGGCATCGCCGCCTACCGGACCGGTCGCCGCACCGCGGATGGTCCGGCAATGCCAGTGCCGACCCGGCTTGATTTCCCGCGACGCCGCTGGCGCCCGGGAAGAAGGTGCTGATCGCGTCCACCCCGACCCCAACGCCGCACCAGGCCGATGCGCGACCAACGGCGACGGCCCCACGGCGGAGAACGGGTGGAGCCGGTGACGCTGTCGACGAAGGTCGTCGCGGTCGGCCAGCCCCCGGCCGCCAACGTCGCCGCGTGGGCGCTGGCCAGTACCTGCCGCGGCGACGATCTGCCGTACGGGCCGTACGGGACGGCTGTCGTGATCGAACCGAGCTGACGCCGTCGGACGGTGACTTCATTGTCCTCCACGGCCAACCTGCAGACAGTGGCTGCACAGGCTCGCACGCTGGGCTACGCCGTCCAGGACTAGTCTGCACTCTGACCCCATGGAGATGGCTCCCTATTACGCACCACGGCTTGCGTCCGACCATTCATCGTTGTTCCACAGGACGGGCATGGCGCCGACGGGCTCCAACCGGATCTGCGGGTCGTTGCTGTGGACCAGGCAGATCAGACGGCGGCGAAGTACGGCTGCCTGGCGGGCCTTGTCGGCGATGATGTCCAGGACGACCTGCGCCGCCCTCGGGCAGGTCGTCGCGAACCGGTCGTAGTCGGAGAAGGCGAGGACCAGTCCGGCACCCTCGGGAGCATCGTCGTAGCCGCCGTAGCAGGCCACATCGCCAAGGCAGTCGTTGAGCGCGTCCAGGTTGTACCCGTAGTAGTCGGGGAAGCCCAGGGCCGCGGCCATGGCACGGTGCATGTCTCGCTCCGTGTTCCACCGGCCGGCTTCCAGGCGGATCATGCGGAAGCCGCCGTCTTCGAGACGTTTGGTTGCCTGTGTGAGGAGACGTTTGCGCCAGAAGAGAGTGACGAAGGTGTGGATCATGTATTCGACGCCGGGACGCCGATTCGTCCCGCCGGCCTGTGCTGAAGCATGTGACACGTCGCTTCGGTAGGCGTCGAGGAGACGGAAGAACTCCTCCACGGGAGTTGAGCCGCCGGGGGTGTTGCGTTCGATGTCGGCTGCCCAGCCGAGCGGGCTGCTGCCGCCGAGGCGTGTCCCCAGCCACCGGCTGAAGGCCCCACCATGCCAAAAGTCGCACGGGTCGTCGATCGAGTGCACGCCAACGGCTACCTGGTAGCCGATCAGCATCGTCTGCAGATCGTGGAGTGAGCCGCCGGACAGCCACATGCCAGGCCGGAGACGAATCTGGTCCAGGAAGTCGTACACATCCGTGCAGTCCTGCCAGCACTTGGCCGTTGGGGCCGGGAGGTCTTCGGTCGACATGTTCCGACCCTACGGTGCGAACGAGTGCTGTCGTCGGTCGGAGGGGTGCGAGCGCAAGGCGATCACCGGCCAGTTCGGGGCATCTGCGGTCACCCTCTGCGATCTTGCTGGGGCTGGTCCTACGTCCGGCTGGGGCCCGGAGTGCCAACAGGCGCCACGGTAGGTTCCGACGCCTGCGGCCGTTCACGTACCGATGAGGCTGCGTGGCATGGCCTTACGCTCGCAGCTGGTCGGCGGCTTGCGCTTCTGTCGGCGTTCCCCGAGCCCATCACCTTACGGCTGGCCGTCATCGCGACTACGGTGCCGGACCACGCTTCGCGATCAGCTGCCGTGTGCGCTCACTCCGAGGCAGCCGCCCCAGGAACGTCGCGGGTCCCTACTTGTAGCATGATCGTCGACAAGGTGACCCCTGCTCGTGAGCGGGTGCTGCGGCACGCGAGAGGCGCCTGGGGAGGCGCCGACACCAGCTGAGTGTCCAGCTGCGGCGTAGCGACCTCGGCTGAGCGACCTTCTCGGAAGCACAACCTCCGGCACTCTCCGGATGTCTTTCTTCCCGCGTAACAGAGTGACGAGTACCGGCGCGGCTTCTGCACGCAGTGCGTGGGAACCGCGACGGCCCGAGAACAGGATTTCGATGCACCGAAGATTGTGGCGGCGTACAGCCGCCATGAGTGCGGCCACTGGTCTGCTCACGGCCGTGGCACTCATGAATTCCAGCCCGGCCACGGCCGAGGACGGTCTGCACGTTACCGTGCGTGACGAGGTGCTGCCGCCCAACTCGGTTTCCTTCACCGAGGTGAACTTCACGGGCGCGACGGCGGTCAGAAGCCAAGTGGTGGTGGCTTTCGCTACCCAACCGCTCGACGGCACGGGTGATGGCGCAGGGTGGCCGGCGTCTTTCAAATTGAGCCCCACCGAGTGTGAGGAGGTGCCGGGCTACAAAGCCGTCTTCACCTGCCTACTGTGGCCCAACCAGTCGCGCGGCCCGGAGTTCGTCGTATCTACGGACGCGCCAGAAATGACCACCTTGTACCGGGGGTACGCATACATACCCCCGGGCGGGGACCTGGCCGAGGGCATCGAGGCCGCCCGCAGCTCCGGCGCCAGGCCTGCCACAGCGACCTCCGGGATGTCACGATCCGTGGTCATGTCGCGGGAGCACGCCCTACTCAACACGGTTGCCTACGACCTCCCGGACGTACCTGCCGGTAAGACGGTCCGGCAGGCGCTGCGTATCCACGCGAACGACGCCGGACGGCTGTACCTCAACTTCCTTCCTGCAGACGGACAGGTCTCAAGGCCCCGTGAGGACATCCAGATCGGGAACGTCACCACCGGTCCCGGCTCCTCGTGCACCCTGAACTCGCCCAAGGTCGACGCCGGCGTCCTCAATCTGGACTGCCGATTGGAGCCCGGCGACCACACCATCACTTACGAACTGACCGCGGCCCCGGGCGTACACGCATGGCGCATGCGTGCCTTGACGAGTTACAACATCTACACCAGGTACAGTTTCGACGACACGTACGTGCGTCAGACCGGTACCTTCTCCACCGTAGGTGCGCCCGTGTTGCCCCGGCATGACCTCCTCGCTCGCGACACTTCCGGGCAGCTGTTCTGGTACAACAACACGGGCACCGCCGCCACGCCCTTCTCCCCTCGCGCGCCGTTCACCACCGGATGGCAGAGGTACAACAAGATCACCCGGCTCTCTCCCGTAGTCGAGAAACTCATCTACTCGACGGGCGTTGTCCCGGCCGGCGCAGAACGCGGCCGCGGTGACATCGTTGCCAGGGACAGCGCCGGATACCTCTGGTATTACGACCGGCAGTTCGCGCACGGCTACGCGACCCGCGTGAAGGTCGGCAGCGGCTGGAACATCTACAACCAGCTCGCCGGCGCGGGCGATGTGAACCGCGACAGCCGGATGGACCTCGTGGCCCGCGACGCGTCCGGCGTGCTGTGGGTCTACAAGGGCACCGGCAGCACCAGCAGCGCCCGGTTCTCCAGCCGAGTCAAAATCGGTAGCGGCTGGGGAATCTACAACCAGCTCGCCGCGGGCGCCGACCTCAACGACGACGGCAAACCCGACCTGGTCGCCCGCGACGCGTCCGGCGTGCTGTGGCTCTACAAGGGCACCGGCAGCGCCACCGCCCCGTACGCAACCCGGGTCAAGGTCGGCACAGGCTGGAAGATCTACAATCAGCTTTCCCTCGCCGGCGATCTGACCAACGACGGCAAGACCGACGCCGTTGCCCGTGACACGTCCGGCGTGCTGTGGCTCTACAAGGGCACGGGCAGCGCCACCGCGCCGTTCGCCAAGCGCTCCAAGATCGGTGGCGGCTGGAACATCTACAACACCATCCTCTGACCGAGCACGCCCAGCCGAAGGACTCACCGACCATGCGATCGGTGAGTCCTTCCGCATTCCGCCTACTTCACGCCTCAGTTAGTGCTCCCCGTGGACGCACGGCAGCGTCCGGTCCGGGGTCGAATCCACGGTAAGCATCCGCAACACAAATTCGCTACGCCGCTCAACAGTGCGCATACCAGTCCCGGCACCGCGCTCAGCCAGCCATCGAAGTCGACGTACCAGCGGGGCGAGACTTTAGAACCCCTGACACCCAGAGGCACGGCCGCACCGCGTGGTGAGACCCCGACACGACAGGAGTTGAGGTCCACCCCGATGCGCCGGAGTGGCACTGCTCGCAGTAGTCATGCCCGCCGCTATTAACGACCTGCGCGTCAGTGTGCCAGCCATGCCCCTCCTCGACCTCCGCGTCGGTCGGCGAGAATGTCGAGCATCACTGCAAGATCGATGCGGATGGGGCGAATGTCCTGTAGGCGAGTACCGAACGACGAGCCGAACCCGCGACAGCGCCACCATGGCGCAGCCCACACCGAACCCAGTACCGTGCCATCACGCCCCGTGTCGGAGCTCTGCCGGTCTGTTCCACGCTCAACAGACAAGGCGACCGCCCGCCCACATTGCAGTCGGCGGCGAGCAGGGTCTCCTCAGCGGCTATACGGGCATGGAATTGCCCCTAATTGTCGCCGACCTCACGTCCCACACCGCGGCTACGAGGCAGTGATCACGCTTTCCAATGACGGGCCACCGAGTGCTCTCGGAGCCGCCGACCGAGGAGTGGTCGGGCGACACCGCGCGCGGACACTTCGGCGTCCACATCATCTGGCGGACGCAAGACGCCTGGGATGGCCAGGGACGCGGAAGCCGCCTTGGGCTCCGGGCGGGTGTGAACTCGAAGGCCCGAGGAGAGCAACGCCGCTTACGGCGGTGGGCCCCAGTCCAGAAGCCCACCGCCATACCCGTCTCACGCCCTGGCCAGCAGCGCCTCCAGTGCCGTCGCTGTCTCCGGGTGGCGAGCGAGCAGGGCCGCTCCCGCCGGCTCCGGGTCCGCTGTCGTCCACGGGTCCTCGCAGCCCAGGAGGCGAGCCAGTGCGTCGGTTGTTGCCGGGTGGGCGGTGAAGAGGGTGGCGCCGCGGGCGGGTTGCTTGCGGGGCGTCAGGACCGGCGGCGCCGGCTCGGCCTTCCACGGCGGGATCCACGCGTCCAGGGCTGCCAGGCGGCCCGGGAACATACGGCTCGCCTCGCGGATCAGAAGGGGGGTCAACTCCGTGCCCCCGGCGCGCAGGCTCGTGATCAGCGTCGGGAGCCACGGCAGGAGGACCTGGTCCGGCAGGCGGCCGAATGCCTTCGAGACGGCTTCTACCACGACGTCCGCCAGGCCCGGGACCGGTTCCAGGGCGTGCAGTAGGCCGCTCAGGTAGCGCGGGTAGGCCGGGACCACCATCGGGTTGGCCAGGAGTTCGTCGCACCGCGTCCGAAGCGCCGCGCGGGTCTGGGTGCCCAGGTGGACCTGGGCCGCCCACAGCAGTGCCGTCTTCGACGGGTCCTGCGGGTGGGACTGCGCCACCGCCAGTTCCAGCTGCGTGCGGTCGCAGCCCAGCGACAGCGCCAGGGACTCCATGCTGAACAGGAAGCCCAGCATCGCCGCCACCTGGCGGACCGTGGCGTCCTCGTCGGTGAACGCCGTCGGCAGCAGCGTGCAGTAGTGCGCGTATCCCGTCTTGGTGAACGACTCGATCCACGACGGCAACGTCGGTTCGCTCGTGCGGTAGTAGGCGAGGAGCCGGCGTACGCGGCGCAGCACCTCCGGCGCCCCGTCCACCGTGCGTTCAGCCGACAGCACCTCCAGCGCGCGGGTGCCCAGTTCGTCGGCGAGGCGGCGGCTGTTCAGGTACAGCGTCGCGTCCTCCACGGCCTCCAGGACAGTCGCCGCCGTGGCCTTCGGGTCGTACGCCCGTTGGCGCAGGCGCTGCTCCAGGACCTGCTCGACGCTGACGCCCTCGTACCCGAGCTCGATCAGCGCGCGCTGGTGCGTACCGAGGGCCAGGTCCCACGATTCCTGGATCGGGCGCTCGCCCAGCTTCCGCTCGCCCATGATCGGTCGGGCGGTGCCCTCCGGCATCAACCGGCGCAGCATCCACAGCACGTCGGAGCACGGGCCGAGTTCCGGCCGGGCGGCTATGTCGAGCAGCGCCCGCTGCACCCCGCGCTGCTGCAGCTTGAGGTTCAGCGGTTCGAGCCGGTCGTACACGTCGCGCGCGAGGGGCGGCAGGGCGTCGTAGCCGACCTGGCCGATGCGGTCGCCGCCCATCATGATCTCGACGAGCCGACGCACGTCGCGCCGGCCGGGGACCGCTTCCTTCTCGATGCACGTGACGGCCGCGTCCTGGAAGTCGTACGGAGTGGGCTTGGCCCGGTCGCGCATCCCCGCCAGCAGGATCGACGTCTCGAACACGGCGATCGCGTCGGCGGTCGAGGCCAGGTAGCCGTTGCGGCGGGCGGCGCGCACGATGTCCACCGACCAGCCGAGCAGTTCGGCCTCGTCCAGCTGGTCCAGGACCGGCGGGCGCTGCAGGAAGCCGGTCAGCTGGTCGCCCACTGGTGCTTGCGGTGGGGGTGGCGAAGTCTTGGCCACCGCCGTCTTCTTCGCACCCGCCTGGCCCGTCAGGCGGTACGGCTTGACCCGCGTGCGCTTGAGGTTCTTCGTCCACTGCGTCGCCGCGATCGACACCGAACCCGCGGCGAGGCCGAACTGCGCCTCGATCGCCGCGTGGCTGGACGGGATCAGGCCGTGCAGCCACTTGGTGGCGCTGCGCGGGCTGATCTCGAACGTGTCGGCGCCGTCCACGCCGAACTCCGCGACCCTGCTGGCGGCGTGGAAGGCGCCACAGACGTAGACGCAGTCCGCCGGGTCGGTGCCGGTGGCCGCCAGGTGGTCGCGCATCCGGGTCCACATGTGGCGCTCGCGGTCCTCGTCCACGCGCACCCGGTGCGGGTCGCCGGGGGCGAGGCGCCGGAAGAGGCTGCCGATGAGGAACATGACCTGGCGGTACGTGTCGTGGTCGGCGTCGCCGAGCGGCAGCTCGACGTACTGGTGCCACCACTCGGACCAGTGCCGCACCCGGCCGTGGCGGAGCAGGTGCTCCTCCAGTTCGGCGAAGCGCGGCCGCAGGTCGCCGATCTCCACACCGACCGCGTCTCCGTGCAGCGCGGCCTCCTCCTCGGCGGGCGGCGCGTCCGGGTCGTCCGGCGCGTCGGACCGCTCGGCGCGGGCGTCCCACTGGAAGACGTGGTCGGAGGACCGGTCGACGAGGACGAGTTCCACGCCCGGGGTGTCCAGCGCGTAGGCGATGGCCTGGTACTCCGCGGAGGCCTCGGTGATCGGGGCGACCACCGACAGCGGGGCCCAGTCGGCGGGGAAGCCGTCGACCTCGCCCGCGTACGCCTGCACCGCCACCGGCAGCCGGCAGTTGCGCAGCTCGGTGAGGAGCGGCGTCATGTCCTCGCACAGCTCCAGGTACACGACTTTGGGCTGCTTCTCGCGCAGGCGGCGCGCCATGGCTACCGCCGAGGCGGGCGAGTGGTGGCAGACCGGGAAGACCTCCAGCGGCTCGCGCACCGCGCGGTCGACGTCGTCGACCATGCCGAGCAGGATGCCCTCCAGGGCGTCGGGCCCGTCGGCGAACGTCGTGGCCGCTTCGCGGAGCTGGCCGCGCAGCGCCTCGAAGGTGCTCTCGTGGGTGCCGGTCATGACAGCGTGGCGATCGCGTCGCGGCCGCCCTCCAGGAACTCCGGCCAGGCGCCGCCCTCGTCCTTGCTGCGCGGCTCGACGACGCCGTGCAGGTACTTGTTGAGGATGGCCAGGTCCTCGGGCTCGCGCCGGGCCAGCGAGCCGACGAGCGAGGACGCGAGGGTGCGGGCTGTCAGGGCGCGTTCGCCGAAGAAGTTGCTGTGCAGGATGGAGTCCTCCAGCACGCCGATCTGCTCGGCGGTGGACAGCGCGGACTCCAGCTTCTCGTCGTCGCTGCCGGCGGCGGCCGCTGAGGCGCGCAGGTCGGCGAAGCTCTGCAGCAGCACGTCGAGCAGGGTGGGCGGCACGTCCAGCTCTATCTGGTGGCGGCGCAGCAGTTCCTCGGTGCGGAAGCGGACGATCTCCGCCTCGCTCTTCTTGTTCGTCACGACGGGGATGCGGACGAAGTTGAAGCGGCGCTTGAGCGCGGAGGACAGGTCGTTGACCCCGCGGTCGCGGCTGTTGGCGGTGGCGATGATGGAGAAGCCGGGCTTGGCGAAGACGATGTTGTCGCTGTCGCCGTCGAGCTCGGGGACGGAGATGTACTTCTCGGAGAGGATGGAGATCAGCGCGTCCTGGACGTCGCTGGTGGAGCGGGTGAGCTCCTCGAAGCGGCCGATGGCGCCGGTCTCCATCGCGGTCATGATCGGCGAGGGGATCATCGACTCCCGCGACTGGCCCTTGGCGATGACCATGGACACGTTCCACGAGTACTTGATGTGGTCCTCGGTGGTGCCGGCCGTGCCCTGGACGACGAGCGTGGAGTTGCGGGAGATCGCGGCGGACAGCAGCTCGGCCAGCCAGCTCTTGCCCGTGCCGGGGTCGCCGATCAGGAGCAGGCCGCGGTCGGAGGCCAGGGTGACGATGGAACGCTCGACGAAGCTACGGTCGCCGAACCACTTCTGCGAGATCTCGCGGTCCAGACCGTCGGAGGGCTCGGAGCCCAGAATGAACAGCCGCACCATCTTGGGCGACAGGCGCCACGAGAAGGGCTTGGGGTTGTCGTCGACCGACTCCAGCCAGTCGAGTTCCTCGGCGTACTTGGTCTCGGCGGGGGCGCGCAACAGGTCGGACATGAGGGGCCTTTCGGGCGTGGTGGGGTTGCTGCTCTGGTTGCCTGGTGTTGTCTTGCGGTGCCTTGGACTGCCCGGGGGCGCTCAGGCGAGGAACGTCTTCAGCTCGTTGACGAGCTTGCGTATGTGGCCGGAGATCACCGGCGTGCCGAGATCCTTGAAGCGCTCGCGGAACCACGGGTTGACGCTGCCGCGGCCGGAGCTGGTCACCGACCCGACCGGGATGAACTTGACACCCGAGCGGTGGAGGGCGGCCATGCTCTCGAACAGCGGCTCGGTCCGCCATTCGTAGAAGTCGGAGATCCACACCACGACGGTGTTGCGGGGCTCGGCGACCTTCGGCTGCGCGAGCGCCATGGCGACGGTGCCGTCCGTGCCGCCGCCGAGCTTGGTGCGCAGCAGCGTCTCGAAGGGGTCGTGGACCCAGGGCGTGAGGTCGAGCGCCTGCGTGTCATAGGCGATCAGGTGGACGTCCACCTTGGGCAGCCCCGCGAAGATCGAGGCGAGGATGGTGCAGTTCACCATGGAGTCGACCATCGAGCCCGACTGGTCCACGACGACGATCAGGCGCTGGGGCGTCGTCTTGCGCGCAGTGTGCCGGTAGTAGAGGCGGTCGACGTACAGCCGCTGTTCCTCCGGGCTCCAGTTGGTGAGGTTCTTCCAGATGGTGCGGTCGAGGTCGAGGTTGCGGAACACCCGCTTGGGCGGGATCGAGCGGTCGATCGCGCCGACCGTGGCCTTCTCGACCTGCGTGCGGAGCACTTCGGCGACCTCGTCGACGAAGCGCCGGATCAGGGACTTGGCGTTGGCCAGGGCGACACCCGAGAGGTTGTTCTTGTCCCGCAGGAGCTGCTCGATCAGCGACATGCTCGGGGTGAGCTGCGAGGCGAGCTTGGGGTCGGCAAGCACTTCGCGCAGGTGCATCCGCTTGACGAGGTCGGCCTCGATGGCGCCGAGTTCGGGGCCGATCGCCGGGATCAGCCGGCTGAGGTCGGGCGTGGTGCCCCCGCCGCCGGTGCCGGTCGGGCTGACGCCGGGGCCTGCCATGCGTCCTCCGGCGCGGCCGCCGCGCAGCTCGCCGGGGCGGCAGCCCAGCGCGCGTTCCAGCCAGCCGGCGTCGGACTGCCAGCGCGCCAGCTGTCCGGCGGTGACGGTGCCGGAGCCGGAGGCGAAGACGTTGAGCAGGACCTTCGACACCAGCGCGGCGCGGCGGACTTCGGCGGCGCGGTCGCGTGCGCCGTCCTCGGGTTCGGGTGCGGGCGCCATCAGGCCGTCGAACTCGGCGGCCAGATCCGGGTGGCGCTGCACGATGGAGTCGACAGAGGCCTGCGGGTCCAGCAGCGCGGGCGGCAGCCCGATGTCCTCGACGACGGCGAGGCTCGCCGACTCAAGGGTGGCCTGCTCCTCGGGGTCGAAGAGCCGGGCGAGCAGGCGCCAGTACAGGACCTGGCGGCGGTTGTCATGGGGGTCGGCGGCGGGAGGCCCATCGGTGCCCTCGATGTGCCCGGTGATCTGGTCGGTGATCTGGTCGGTGGTCTGGTCGGTCATTTGCGCAGCAGCCTTCCCGCGCGCTCCCGCAGCACGGCCACCGCGTCGGTGGCGGCCTTCTCGGCCTTGACCCCGTTCTTGTCGGTCGTCCCGCCCGCCCATTCCCCGGCGTGGACGGTGACGGCCTTCTTCCGCACCGTCGTCTCGACGGCCAGCGGCTGGACCCGGTACGTGCCGTCGTCCCAGCGCAGCAGCGCGATGCAGGCGCCCGACGCCGCGATCGCCTCGGGGGTGAGCGGCCCGGCGGCCGGGACGCGGTCGGTGTCGACGGCGAGGGTCTGCCCGGCGGCGGTGAAGGTCACCTCGCCGTCGTCGGTCGCGGCCGCGTAGCCCTCCAGGAAGACCGGTACGGCAACGCGCGCCGGGTGGCGGTCCAGGGGTGCGACGACCGGGTCCGCGGCGGTGGGCAGCGCCACGCGGGCGGTGGCGAAGGCGTCGGCGGGCTCGCCGGCGTGCGCCTGCGCGTCATTCCACAGCAGGTCGCCCTCGGCGGTGACCGGCATGCCGGTGAGGTCCATGGAGCGGCCCTCGCTGACGGCCGCCAGCAGCGACATGTGCGGGCGGAGCAGCTGCCACAGTCCGGCGCCGACGACGGTGTCCGGCTTGGGCACCGACACACTGGCACGCACCAGGCGGGCCGTCGTGCCGTCCGCGGGTTCGAACACGGCGTGGACCTGGGCCTGTACGGCGGTGGCGTGCTCCTGCAGGTCGACGCCGAGGGGCAGGAGGCGGCCGGTCGCCGTCCCGGCGGCGGGCATGCCGCCCGCGCCAGGCAGCGTCAGCAGCATCCCGCGCGACCACAGGTCGGCCCAGCGGCGTACGGGGAACCGCTCCATCGTGGCGCCGGGGCACGAGGCGGCGAGTTCGGCGGCGAAGCCGTCGAGGAGCGTGGCCGGGCGGCGCAGCGCCGGGTCGGGCAGCATCGCGGAAACGATCTGCGCCGCGCCCGACACCAGGTCGTGGTCGATGCCCTGCCAGCCGGAGCGCGCCAGGTCGGACAGCCAGGAGCGGGCGGCGGCCAGAACGTTCGCAGCCTGCGCATTCTCGGGCTCGGGGACGCTCTCGTCGCTGCCGGGCCGGCCGGTCGCCTCCTGGATCCGGGCCGTCAGCGCGTCGTGGGCGGCGCCGAGCAGCGCGGTGCGGGCGGCGGCGAGGACGACCAGGTGGTCCTCGCTCGCGGCGCCGGCCGCCGCCTTCTCCGCCGCCTCGGCGACCCGCGCGGCCAGCGGGGTGCCCGCGACGGCGTTGACGAGTTCGGTCAGCCCGGCGGTCTGGGCGGGCTGCGGGCGCAGCAGTCCGCCGACGAGGGTCGCGTCGAAGGCGTCGACGGCCGCCAGGGCCTCGTCCAGCCCGGGGACGGTCTCCGTGAGGACGTCGATACGCATCACGCCACCGCCCTGGTCGGCGGGAACCACTGCATCTCCGGCAGCGGGGCCGTGGTGGGGGCGAGTTCCAGGTAGGCGAGGTGGCGCAGGAACCGGCTGAAGACCGGCGCCGCGGCCTGCTTGTCCCCCGGCGACGGGCGCGCACTCGTCATGGCGGCCGTGATGCTCTGCGCGTCCGGCTCGCCGCTCGCGCTCTCCGCCTTGACGTAGCGGGCGACGCGCTCGGCGCCGTACTGCAGCACGGCCTCGACGATCAGGGCCCGTATGTGGTTGCAGAAGCCGCCCCGGGCGCCGCCGCAGGGCCGGTTGTTGTTGGTGCTGCAGGTGTAGGCGTAGGTGCCGGCGGCGACCGACGAGACGTAGACCCGCTCGATGTCCGAGCCGCTGGACACCACGCCCTGCAGGCGTCCGTCGGCCAGCTCGACGAACGGAACCTTGGCGAGCTTGCGCGGCCGCGCGGGTGCCGTCACCCGGGCCGTGCTCGATTTCTCCCAATCTGACAACACGCCATCTCCTGTGCAGCAGGGGGTATTCCGCGCCACATCGGCGGGATGGCAATGAACTTACTTGCGATCACTGACAACGCCCTTCGGAGTGTCCACAGCCGCTCGCCCGGGCGGGTGACCGACGGGAGATTCTCGGCGGGGTGCCGACCGCCCGGATCGCCTGACGCGGTACAGAGATCGGCCCTTTGTACGACACCTGTCGACGGGCTATGGGGAGCCGGCGTGAGCTTGACGTTGCGGGGACGCCGGGTTCCACTGGCCCGGGGTTGCTCTCCTTCCTGATGGTTGGGACGGGTGCCGGCCGTCAGGTGGCAGTCACAAGCTCGGTCAGGCGGCGCCAGACGAGGACGAACGCTTCGGCCCGGGGCGAGGTGCGTACGATCCGCAGCCGGCGGCACCGGGCGCGGGCCGCGAGTCAGGCGGGCAGGTGGTAGCGCCGGTAGCGCATCGTGTCCGGTGCGGCACGCTCCAGGTCGTCTTGGTCGTGCAGGGCGAGCAGGCGAACCCAGCAGTCGAGGTCGTGTCCGAGGCTCCGCCACGGCGTGGTCGCGGGGGCGAGCGTCGAGCCGCCGCCGCTGGTGGGAACCGGCGATGCCCCACATGTACCGGATGTTCGTCGCGATGACGGAGCACGTCCAGCCCGTCTTCAGTTCGAACGAGGCGAGCTTCTTCCTGATCCGGCCGTTCGGTCTCATCCGGCGGACCAGGAGACTGACGCCCTCAGGTCGGCGAGGCCGGGTGCTGACAGCCGTCAACTCCGCCGTCCTGTGAACACCTTGTACGTGACCGTCCTGGCGCAAGGGCTCGCGGCCCCGTCCGGCGTCGCGATCGCCGCAATCGGAGACGGCGCCTCTCGCGCGCTCGGCCTCGATGTGGCGAACGGCGGCCTGTTCACCCGCATCCTGGCCTACTCCCCCGACCGCATCCCACCTGGCTGCAGGGCCGGAAAGACCAACGGTGTTCGTCTCCCCACACCACCACGACGACACTTCCGCTTACTACTGCCGGCTGGTCAGGGCGCGGGAAAGGAGAGGCGCAGGCCGTACTCTTCCTCGGTGCCGCGGAGTGAGGGGACGAGCGTCTTTCGCAGCTCGCGGATCTGGTCGGCGTGCTCGTCCACGAAGCGTGTGCGCAGGCGCAGACGAGCCGGTTCGCGAACGGCCTCGACCGGGCGCATGCAGGAGGCGTAGGCGTGGCCGAGTTCGCGGTTCACGCGCGGCAGGTCGGTGGTGTCGGCGGTGAGCAGGCGGGAGTCTACGAGCCCGAAGAACGCGTCCTCGTCGTGGACGTGGAAACCGTGTCCGGCGAGGCAGCCGGGCAGGGCGCCCAGGGCCCGGATGGTGGCAGGGTCGCGGCGCAGCGAGGCGAGTTCGCGGAACCACTCCTCCTGAAGCGGGGCGAAGGCTTCGCGAGTCCGGCGGGCGGCTGCGGAGCCTGCGCCGCTGCAGCGGCGTATCGCGGCCGGGTCGGCGGATCGGGTGACGGCGGGATTGCCGGAGCGGGCCGTGAGCGGGCCGGCGGCGGGGGCCGGCACCTCGGCGCTCTGGCCGAATCCGTGCCGGTCGATGAAGTCCAGGTCGGGGATGTCTCCGAAGGGGATGAAGGCGACCGGCATCTGTTCGGGCAGGCTGATTCCGGCGTCGCGCGCGCAAGAGGCCGCCGCGTAACGCGATGCCTGCTGCCGAAGGACGTCCATGCCCTGGGTCCAGCGGGTTTCGGCGCCGGTCGCGGGGAAGAGCATGCGTACGGGATCGTCCGGCAGGCTGTGGGTGAGGCGGGCGGGGACGGCGTGGGCGACCGGCGCGCTGCCCGACGGGCCGGGCCCGGTCGAGCAGGCGGCAGCGGACAGGGCGACGGCGGCCGCCGCGACGACGCGGGCCACGAATCGGTACGGGCTCGCTGGACGGATCATCCGGGTCGCTCCTCTCCTCCGGTGGCCGGGGGCCGCCGAGAGGCGGCACCCCGGCGAGGCGCGGACTAGGGGTCAGTGAGTGATCTTGACCGTGTCGCCGCTGTCCAGCCAGCTCGCGACCCCGAAGCGGGTGCCGTCGGCGACGTCGGTGCACAGGAAGAAGAAGGGGTCGCTGACGCTGTGGTTCCCGTCGTAGACCTTGACGTCGGTCCTGTATCCCCTGGAGCAGGTGAACCAGCTGCCGTCGGAGGAGCGGCGCAGGCGGCCGGCGTAGTAGTCGTAGTTGTCCGCCGACTTGTCGTCGGTGTAGGTGAGGTTGAGGTCGCTGCACGAGCTCGTGGACGACTTGACGGCGGTGATGGTGCCCTGGGCCTCGTACCCGGTGTTGAGCGTCGACGTCACGCAGGCCTGCGGCGCTGCGGACGCGGCAGGAGCGAGCACCAGGCAGGCCGCGGCGGAGACCAGCGCAAGGGCGCCGGAGACGATGGCTCGGTTCATGGATCCCCCAGTTCACGTGTTGTCTCGGGTGGACGTCGTCCGCCCACCCGGGTGTGCTTCGCGGTGCCCCCTCGGGACAGTCCTCCACAGCTGACGCTGTTGGCGTCCGGCGCGTCGCCGGTGTGTCCCCGTGGTTCGGTGGCGGGTTCGAGCTTGCCGGGTGCGGGACACGAAGGCATTGTCCTGTGGCGACAGGGCATTGACGGTTCGCGTCATGCCTCCGGAACCGCAGTGAGCTGCTGCCACTCGCGGGGACTGATGCCATAGGCGGCGCGGAAGGTGCGGGTGAAATTTGCCGGGCTGGCGAAACCCCAGCGGGCGGCCGTGGCGTGGATGGGGCGTTCACGCAGCAGGGGGTCGGAGAGGTCGCGTCGGCAGCGGTCCAGGCGGCGGGTCCGGATCCACGCGGCAGGGGTGGTTTCGTGGGTTCGGAAGAGGCGTTCCAACGTGCGAGGAGACACGTTGTGTGCCGCGGCGATGCGCCCGGGGGTGAGAGCGGGATCGCCGAGGTGGTGCTGGATGTAGGCGAGGGCGCGCTCGAAGAGCACCCGGGTGTCCGAAGCTTGGGAGGGTTGCCGGAAGTCCAGGCGCTGGGAGAGGAGGGCGGAGATCAAGTCCAGGCTGACGGTTGCCAGGCGGGCGGTGTCCAGGGGGCTGTACTGGCCCGCGTGGGCCAGGAGACCGCTCAGGTGGGCCGCTGTCAGCGCACCGGTCCCAGTCCGCCCGGACATCGGCGTGGCCAGTAGTGACTCCGCGGCTCTCGCGGACACGGGCAGCAGCCCCCGGGGGATGCTCACGGTCAGGCCCCGCACGTTGCCGGACTCTGCCCTCAGCACATTGGTGTACGGACGTGAGGAGTCGACGAGCACCAGGGTCCCCGCCGGTAACACTGCCGACCGGTCGCCCTGCACGAGCCAGGCCGTCCCCCGTGTGATCAGCCCCAGGTGATAGACGTCGGGGTCCGACCGGCGGATCAGCCGTGCGGTGCGCCTGGCCTCGAGACCGGGCTGATCGAAGGACGCCACCAGCAGCGGGCCGGCCTCGACCGCATGAATGGTGGCGTCGAACTCCGCCGTATGGTCACTGTGGATCTCAAAGGGCGCCACGATTCGCTCGACCATCTCCTGCCAGAAGTCGAAGCGCTCGTGGCGCGGTAAGACGCGCGTACTGACCCTTGTTTCCATTCCCTTACCCCCCAGGGATGATCCGGCTGACGGATTCCGTAGCGCATGTTTTGGCATGGCCAAGCCAGGCAACTCTCGGCTTGACCGAAAACGCCTCATCGTGAGCGAGCCGGGATGCGGGGTGCGGCCGCCACTCCGGCCCTCTTTTGTGTGGCGCTGGGCACTCAGTCACCCAAGTGCCGCACCGGGGCGGACTACGCGGGAGCGGGCGGCCTGCGCGGGTCGGTCATGCTCAGCGCGGCCACGCCGCCTCCGACGGCACCGGCGGCCCGGTTGGGCGCGCGACGTGGACCAGCCTGCTCCGCCATGATCTTCTCCCCCGTGAAGTCAGCGTGGCGAGTGCCGATGATGCCATGAACGGGCGCCTCGCGGACAGCACCTTCACCGCCATCCGTACCGGGTCGTCGAGGGAACCCGCGGGCAGCGAGTGAACCCGCTCGACGGTCGAGTCCCGTGTCCCGCCCGCGGGTCAGCCCGTCGGCGCGTGCCACCGGACGGGCCGGTCCTCGCCGCCGATTCCGGTCCCGCCGCTCCGAACACCGATCCAGCGGGTCGCCGTCGCCCGGGTCACTCCGGCGCGTTGTACCTCACCCGCTCCGGCAGCGGGGCGGTGAACCCCCATCCGCGGGCCAGCAGTGCCTCCACGGCCGCCACGGCCTTCCGCAGCCTCTGCTCGTGCGGGCCGGTGAGCACCGCGTACGGCAGGCCGCGGCGGTCGAGTTCGGTGCGGAAGCGGCCGGTCATCCAGGAGCGCAGGTGCTCACCGTCGCGCAGCCCGTCGTCCTCGAAGGGCACCCCGGCGTCGTCGGTCAGCAGCCACAGGTGCTGCCTGCCCCGGGCCGCGACGGCCTCCACGCGGGGGTTGCGGCCGCCCATGTAGCGCTCGTGCCAGATGGTCGTGGCCATGGCGTCGGTGTCGCAGAACAGGACCGGTGACCCGGCCCGCGCGGCGGCGTCCTCCTCGGCGAGTTGGCGCTCCGCGATGACCTCGAACTCGTCCGATTCCCAGGTGACTTCGTCGAACGTGGCGTCCGGACGGGTCTCGAGCAACCGCGCGTACTTCTCCTCGCTGAAGGTGCGCCCGTACTCGGGCACCCAGCGCGTCGCCTCCCACACCCCGCCGCGTGCCCGGTAGTGCTCCGCGAGGGCGCGGGCCATGGTGGTGGTACCGGTCGACTCCGCGCCGACGACCACGACCCGGCGGGCCAGGGCCGCCCGTACCGGTGCGGCCAGGTGGTGCCAGCAGGCGACGGGGTCCTCTCGGACGGCGGTGCCGGAAACGGGGTGTGCCGTACGGCGCAGGTCCACCGTCACCGGCACCGCGCCGAAGCGGCAGGCGAGTTCCTCCCCGTACGGCTCGGAGGTGAAGACGGCGTCGACGGGCTCCGGGACGGCGGTCCGGAAGATCGCCATGTGGGCGTCCCAGACGGCGGGGTCGGTGTAGTCGACGGGTATGTCGTCCACGGCGCCGACGATGTCGATGGCCGACTCCGGGTGCACCTCGCGCATCCAGGCGACGCGTTCGGCGAGCGGGACGGACTCCACGGCGGAGGCGCAGACCAGCACGGTGAGTCTGCGGCACCGCGCGGCGGCGCTGCGGACGAGGTGGTGGTGGCCGGCGTGCGGCGGGTAGAACTTGCCGAGCACCAGCCCGTGGTCGAACTCGCTCACGCCACGACCTCCACCCGGGCGGCCGGGCCGTCCGTACGGGATGCCGCCTCGGCCCGCCAGCCGCGCAGGCCTGCCAGGCACAGCAGCAGGAAGCCGGCGTAGAGGAGCGAGGTGAGGTAGAGGCCCTTGTAGGCGTAGAGCGGGATGTAGACGAGGTCGGCGGCGATCCACAGGTACCAGGACTCGATCTTCTTCCGGCACTGGCCGTAGGTGGCGGCCAGCGACAGCGCGGTGGTGAGCGCGTCCCAGAAGGGCACGGTGGAGTCGGTGACCCGGTCCAGCAGGACGGCCAGGAGCACGGTGGCGACCGCCGTCGCCGGGGCCAGCACCGCCCAGGTGCGCCGGTCCGTGCGGCTGACGGCGAGCCGTCCGGCGGCCGGTCCCCCGGCGGCCCATGACCACCAGCCGTACACCGCGAGCACCACGTAGACGACCTGCAGGGCGGCGTCGGCGTAGAGTCCGGCGCCGCCGAACAGCAGGATGAAGAAGAGGTTGTTGGCGATGCCGACGGGCCAGTTGGCGATGTGCCGGCGGGCCACGAGCCATACGCAGAGCGCTCCGCTGCCGAATCCGAGGACCTCCACCCAGCTGACGGGGGTGTCCAGGAGGGTGAACAGCGGTTGCTGGAGAGGGGCGAGCAAGTCCGCGAGAGCCACGCGGCGACCTCCTTTAAATGTCACCTTGACGATAACGGGGAGGGTGCGGCGAGGCAAGGGAATTACCGCGGCGCGGGGGCACGGGACGGACCCCGGGCCTCGGACCCCGGGCCTCAGGCCTCGGGCCTTGGGCCTTGGGCCTTGGGCCGCCGCACGGTCACGTCCGACCCGTCACACCCCGCGCGGCGAGCTGTCGCGCCGGAAGCGGGCCGGCGTCGTGCCGAGGTGGGCCCGGAAGGCCCGCGAGAACGCGGACTCGGAGTAGTAGCCGACCTGGCCGGCGACGGACGCGACGGTCGCATCGGTGGTCGTGAGCAGTTCCGCTGCCGCCATCAGCCGGGCCCGGGTGAGGAAGGCGCCCACGGTCGTCCCCGTCTCCCAGGTGAAGTGGCGCAGGAAGGTGGCACGGGACATGGCGGCCGTGCGGCTGAGGCGTTCGATCGTCCAGTCGGCTCCGGGGTCGTCGAGCATGCCTTCCACGGCCGCCGCGATGCGGCCGTCGGCCGCCGCGGTCCACAGGGTGGTCCGTGTGGCGTCGCCCCGCGCGGTGCGCAGCACCATCGCGAGCAGCACGGTGCACAGGGCGGAGAGGATCGCCGCGGTGCCCTCGCCCTCACGTCGCGCCTCACCGCGCATCAGGGCGCTGAGCATGCGCAGCACCTCGTCGCTCTCCGGCGACTGACCGAAGGAGACGTGCACGGGGTCGGGCAGGCTCGCGAACAGCAGTGCGCCCGTTCCGGCGTCGAAGGTGTAGTGCCCGCAGAACAGGTCGATGACGGGCTCCGCGCCGTGCTCGCTGCGCGTGGTCGCGAACACCTCGCCGGCCGTCTCCGCCGTCCCCACCTGGCCGCCCCCGCCGTCGGTGATCACCCGGTGCGGGGCGCCGCTCGGGATCATCACCACGTCTCCGGGGCGCAGGTCGAGCAGGACCGTGCCCACCTGCAGCCGGCAGGTGCCTTCCAGCAGCACGTGGAAGGGCGCCTCCAGCTCGCCGTGAGCCGGCACCTCCATCCTGGTGCCGGCCCCGAGCAGGCAGCGCTTGTCGAGGTCGGCCCTGAGCCGGGCCAGACGCAGCAGTCGGCTGACTGAGTCCACGGTGAGACTTTCGGGCAGGACGGTGAGACGCTCGAGGCACCGGTGGCCCCGCCGCAGACTCGACGCATGGAGATCACCACAGCACTCACCGCGGACGTCCTGGTCATCGGCTTCGGCAAGGGAGGCAAGACCGCCGCTCACGCGCTCGCCGAGGCCGGCCGACGCGTGGTCCTGGTCGAGCGGTCCGAGAACATGTACGGCGGGACCTGCCCGAACGTCGGCTGCGTTCCGACGAAGATGCTCGTCCACTACGCCGGCGCCAAACGCCTGGCGGACGACGCGCAGGAGTTCTTCGCCCGCTCGGTCGCCGGCGTCCGCGCGCTGACCAGCGCCTTCCGCGCCGGCAACTTCGAGGCCCTCAACGGCAGGGACACCGCGACGGTCATCACCGGCACGGCCCGGTTCGTCGATCCGCACACCGTCGCCGTCGGCGAGGGACCGGACGTCATCACCGTCACCGCCCCCACGATCCTGGTCAACACCGGGTCGGAGCCGGTGATCCCGCCGGTTCCCGGCCTCGCGGCCAGTTCCCACCTGGTGTCCAGCACGGAGCTCACCCGCACGCGGAACCTGCCCGAGCGTCTCGTGGTCCTGGGAGGCGGATACCTCGGCCTGGAGTTCGCGGGGATCTACCGGCGCTTCGGCAGCGACGTGACGGTCCTCGAAGCGGCCGACCGGCTCCTGCCGCGGGAGGACGAGGACATCGCCGGGGCCGTCGAGGAGATCCTCACCGGCGACGGCATCCGCGTCGTCACCGGCGCGAACGTCACCGAGGTGCGTGACGGCGGCGCCGTCTCGACCGTCGTCTACGAGAAGGACGGGCGGACCCACACCGTCGAGGCCTCCGCGCTGCTGCCCGCCACCGGACGCCGTCCCGTCACGGACGGCCTGCGGCTCGATGCCGCCGGCGTCCGCACCGCGCCGAAGGGCGCGATCGTGGTCGACGAGTACCTGCGCAGCAGCCAGCCGCACATCTACGCACTCGGCGACGTCAACGGCGGCGAGCAGTTCACCTACATCTCGCTGGACGACGCGCGCATCGTGCTGGACCAGCTCCTGGGTGAGGGCAAGCGCACCACGGGCGATCGCAGGGCGGTACCCCACACCCTGTTCATCACGCCGCCGCTCGCCACGGTGGGACTCACCGAGAGCCAGGCACGCGCGCAGGGGCTGGACGTCAAGGTCTCACGGGAGAAGGTCGCGGACATCGTGGCCATGCCCCGCGCCTACACGGTCGAGGAGACCCGCGGCGTCATGAAGTTCATCGTGGACCCGGACACCGATCTGATCCTCGGGGCCGCCCTGCTCAGCATCGACGCGCAGGAGATCATCAACACCGTCGCGCTGGCGATGCGGCACCACATCACGGCCACGCAGCTCCGCGACGCGATCTACACCCACCCGAGCTCGACCGAGGCCCTCAACGAGGTCTTCGACAAGGTTCTCCCCTGACCGTCCCGACCCGCGGCGGACACCCGCCCGGGCACGGAGTCGCGAGCAAGCGGCGGCAAGGTCCCCGGAAACAACCAAGACCGGCGCGCGCACGCGACGCGACGCGTGCGCGGCGTCGGCACGATCGGGCCGACTCCGCTGCAACAGAACCCGGCCCTGTCCCCTGGTGCGAGTGGCAACGGCCGGGGTCAGCCAAAGAGACCACCCATACCCCAGGGGCACCCGACCCGGGCGCTGCACGGGATAAGATCCGGCGAACCGGATTTCGTCGTGGTCTCGAGGACTATGGCAGCAGTTCGGCATCGTAAAGGCAATACCTTTGCGATGCGATGCCGCCCCAAGAATGGCCGCAACACATTCATTCTTCAGCTGTCCGGGCCTGTGACCAGGCGGTACGAGGCGGCCTCACGGAAATCCGCGTGCCATGGTTGTCCGGATTTCGTACACGCTCCCCTCGCCCTCCGGACCGATTCCGTATTCCGGGTGGACCGCGCCCGCCGGGGCCTCCACTCTGCACATGGAGGCCCCTCGCCGTCGGGCTGCAACCCACGGTGAGTTTCCCGGGGCCGAGCGAGTGGCGACGAGCATGGGAGGTCCCTCGGCGTGCCGCCTGACACGCACACACGACACTCACCCACCGAAGAATCCCGTCCGAGAAGTCACGGTGTCCGTCTGCCCACAGCGATCGTCGCCGTCCTGGTCGCGCTGATCCTGGGATGCGTGCTCGCCCCGCGTATCCGGATCGACGTCCACATCGCGGTACCGACGCTGCCGGCCCTGATCGCGGCGGAGCTGATCCGCCGGCTCGTCCGTTCCTTCCTCTCGCCGAAGGACCGGTGAGCACCCGGAGCACGAGCCTGCGCAGCGGCACGCCCGCTGCGCACGGCGCACAGCGCGCGTCCGGCACAATGCCCACGTGCTCCTCCTCTCCCGAACCCGTGAACGCACCGCCGACCCGGTACCCGCCACCCGTCCGGTCGCGGCCATGGCCTCGGTTCTGACCGTCGGCGCGGGGCTGGCGCTGCGGGCGGTGGCGGAGGGGAGCGTGGCCAAGTACGGCGGCGACGCGCTGTACACCGTGCTGGTCCTCGCGCTCGTCGTCCTGCTGGCCCCGCGGGTCACGCCCCTGACGGCCGCCGTGAGCGCCCTGGTGTTCAGTTGCGCCGTCGAGTTCCTGCAGCTCAGCGACATCCCGGCCGAGCTCTCGCAGCGCAGCGGCATCGCCCGCCTCGTGCTCGGTTCCACCTTCAACGCGCCGGACCTGCTCTGGTACGCCGTCGGCGCCGCCGTGGGCGGGCTCCTTCACGCCGCGATGCGCTCCTTCCCCGGACGACGGGCTTCCGTGCGCGGCTGACACGCTCCGCGCACCGGGCCAGGGGCCGACCGCTCAGCGCCCCTCCACAAGCCGGGCCGCCAACTCCCGTGCCGAGGAGGGGATGCCGCGCACCGGCTCGCCGTACTGCGGATGTGCCTGATCGAGCGTGGGCACCATCGGCCGCGACCGCTCCTCCGGTACGCGTTCCAGCACGGTGGTACCGGTCTCCGCCTCCAGGGCCGGGGCGTAGCCGGCCGCGCGCAGGGCGGCGAGCGTCTCGTCCGGCGCCGCCGTGGAGATCAGCACCGTCGGCGCGATCTTCCGCAGGCCCAGTTTGGCCAGACCGCGCGCCCGGGCGACCTCCTCGATCAGTGCCGTGTCCTCGGAGCGGATGCAGCACGCCGAACGCACCACGCGCAGCCGCCCGTGGCTTCGGGCGACGTCCTTGACCGTGTACGCCAACGGCTGCGGCAGCTCGGTTCCCTGGTGCGCCACGGCGGTCAGGCGATCGAGGATCTCGTCGGCGTCCCACCCCGCGTCGAAGGCCCGGCGCAGCGAGGCGGGCGTGATGCGCCAGACCACGGCGTGCCCCTCGGACTCGATGTCGCCGACCGCGGACAGCAGTGCCGCCAACTCCGGGGCGGGGGTGCCGGTAACCGTCGCCGTCGAGTCGGCCTGGAACCGGGCCGTGGTGCTGGGTGCGGGCAGCGTCGAGCGCAGGGCCTCGCGCAGCGCGGCCACCGCCTTCGCCAGGGCCGGGCGTTCGGCCAGGCCCTCCCCCAGCCGGTCGGCGCCGCCTGCCGCCGGGTCGGCGTCCGCGCCGGGCACGGCCGGATAGTGGCGTGCGGCCCCGGCGTCCAGGAGGCCGGCGACCGCCCGGCCGGCTTCGGTGAGCGCGCCGTGGGCCACCAGGCCGAGCAGCTCCGCCTCGGCCAGCGTGGCTTCGAGCCGCCCTTCCAGGTCCTCGTCGTCGTAGGGCGTCATCAGCACCGGCCGGAACCAGACGGCCCCTTCGAGGAGTTCGCCGTGGCCGTCGTCCCCGGCGGTCAGCCCGTACCCGTCCGGCACCGTGGCCAGCGCCTGCAGCACGCCGTGCCGCAGCGGCACCGCGTACGGGTCCTGGGGGCTGATCAGCGCGACCGGGGTCTCGTCCTCCTCCGGCCAGTACGTGAACACCTCGGGGACGACGGCCCAGGCGGCGACCAGCGGCAGCAGCTTCCCGGCGGGGGTGGCCGCGGCCCACACGTCGTAGCGCTCGCTGGGCAGCAGCCGCGCCGGCCGCGGCGGCGCGGCAGGTCGCCTGCGTCCCCGGCCGCGAGCGGCGGGCTCAGCCTCGTCGGCCAGGGGGGCGGCGAGGCCTGCGTTCACCGCCAGGTCGAGCCACAACCGGGTGTGTTCCTCGCTCGTCCCCGCCGCCTTGGCGAGCCTCCTGGTGTCGCGGACCGCGATGCCGCCCGCCTTGCGCACCGCCACGGGGTGCGCGGCCAGTTCGCGCAGCACCAGTTCCGCGCGCCATGCGGCGGCCCCTGCCGCCACCGCGCCCCGGCCCGCCCAGTCGCGGGGCAGCGGCGCCACGCACGTCAGGGGTTCCGGGTCCAGGCTCGGCGCGGGCGCGGGCTGCTCCCCGCGCAGCGCGTGGCCCACCTCGTACGGCAGTTCCACCAGATCCGTACCGACCGGCACCACCATGCCGTGTTCCGCGAGCCAGTCGGTGCCCTCGTCCCCGCTCCCGCCCTCGCGGAACGTGTACTTGCTGTCCGGCCCGGCGTAGCCGCCGGACCGGGAGACGAAGCAGTGCGTACGCAGCAGCGGCGGTCCCTGCAGCATGTGGGCGAGCAGCTCGTGGGACGCCGCCGGGGCGGTGGCCACCAGTTCCCGTACCCGGCCGGGGTCCTGGAGCACGGCACGGATCGCCGTCTGCGCGTCCGCGCGGGTGCGGTGCTCGATACCGAGGGCGGCGGCGATCCGTTTGATCTCCGGCGCGTTGTAGGCCTGTGTGAACAGCAGGTCGGCCGGCCTGCCGTAGCCGTCCATGCGGGCCGCCGACGCGTGCAGGATCGACGGCAGCGCCAACTGGCCGCGCGGAGCGGGGAGCAGCAGCGCCCGGTCCCGCAGCCGTTCCAGTGCCCGAACGGTCGACTCTTTTGGCGTGCCGCCCTGTTCGAGCCAGTCCAGCACCTCCGCCTCGGGCACCAGCCGGGTGTAGGGGTCCACCGGCGGCGGCGCGGGGCGCCAGGCGTACGCCTGCTGCTCAGCCGCGGGCACCGGCCCGTGCGTCTCCAGCGCCCGGGCCGCCACGCACGCCAGCAGCTGCGCGTCGCCTCCCGTCCCCGCGGCGACGGCCCGGTCCACCGAGTCGTCGGTGAGGAGGTACTCCGAGAGTTGCCGGAACGTGGTGAGCGGCGTGTAGCCGGCGGCACGCGGCAGTCCGCGCTCCTCCAGCAGGACGGTCAGGCGCTCGGCGGTGAGTCCGGCGAGCCATTTCTCCAGGGCGGTGCGCGCATTCACCCTGCGAGCCTAGAACAAGGCGAGTCGACCCCGGTGAGGCCCGGGACAATCTCAGGCCCGGCGGGTGAACGAACCGGCGCCGCCCCACGGCACAGCCTGCCGCCGTGCCGTGGGGCCGCGCCCCGCGGGGACGGGCTCAGAAGCCCAGGCGCCAGGTGTCGAGGTAGCCGGGGAGCACGATGAAGTTGCCGGGGGTGTTGTCCCTGACCCGCAGCTTCCAGGTGCCGTTGGCCGGGATCGCGGAGGCGTCGACGGTGAACGTCTGGTGCAGTTCCGGGATCGCGACGGGGCCCTGCGACCAGCCCTTCACCGGGATCACCCGGCCGTCCTCGCTGACCAGGTCGATGACATAGAAGCCGACGTGGACGGCGTAGAGGTCGACCGTCACCTTGAGGTCGGCGGGGGCGTCGCCCTTGCGGCCGCTGACCGTGAGCGGGCTCTCGATCACCGCCCAGTTGGGGATGTCGTACCGGTTCGGGTTGACGAAGACGTCGCCGCCGGAGGCCAGTACGGTCCACTGGTAGTGGACGGTACGGCAGTTGCCCGCCGCGTCCTTGACGGTGATCGCGGGCCGGAACTCGCCGCCCTTGACCGGGGTCCCGGAGACCAGGCCGGTCGCGGCGTTGATCGACATGCCGCGCGGGAGGCCCTTGGCGGAGTAGGTGAGGGCGCCCGGGCGGGAGCTCTGCGCCTTGATCTGCCAGGTCACCTGCTGGCCGGTCGCCGTCCGCCGCGGGTCGGTGCTGTCGACCGCGATGTGGTCGACGAAGCGGTAGCCGACCTTGACGGCGGCCCAGGCGTTGCCGACCGCCTCGTACTTCCCGCTGCCCATGCCGTAGAGGTCGGCCGCGGCCTGGAGCGTGGCGGTGCGCGCGCCAGCGAAGTCCGTCGTGCTGGTCATGTAGACGGTCAGCGCGCGGTACCAGATGTCCGTGGCCGACTCGCGGCCGATGCCGGAGACGGCCTTGCCGTCGAAGGTCGGGCTGTCGTAGCGGACGCCGTTGATCGTCTTCTTGCCGCTGCCCTCGGAGAGCAGGTAGAAGAAGTGGTTCGCCGGTCCCGAGCTCTGGTGCGGGTCCAGGTACTTGGTGCCGGTGGTCCAGTAGTCCTGGGAGGCGCCGTAGCCCACGTCGTCCTTGGACGGCTGGTCCATGTAGCGCAGCGGTACGCCGGTGCCGTAGACGTCGACCTTCTCGGCGATGAGGTAGTCCGGGACGTCCTTGGGGCTGTCGGTGAAGAACTCCACCGCGGTGCCCATGATGTCGCTGGTGGCCTCGTTGAGGCCGCCGGACTCGCCGCTGTAGATCAGGCCCGCGGTGGCCGAGGTGATGCCGTGCGTCATCTCGTGGCCGGCGACGTCCAGGGCCGTCAGCGGACGGGCGTTGTCCTCGCCGTCGCCGTAGTTCATGCAGAAGCACTCGTCGTCCCAGTACGCGTTGACGTACCGGTCGCCGACGTGGACGTACGAGCGCGCTCCGACGCCGTCGCCCGCGATGCCGGAGCGGCCGTAGCGGGACCGGAAGAAGTCCCAGGTCTGCTGGGCGCCGTAGGCCGCGTCCACGGCGGCCGTCTGGCGGTCGGCCGGTGTGCCGTCGCCCCAGACGTCGTCGGCGTCCGTCATGACCTCGCGGGTGTCGTAGTCGTACGCCGCGTTGCCGCCGCGCTCGCCGTCGACCAGCTCGAAGACGTCGCCGTTGCGCGTCGTGCCGATGCGCACGCTGCCGTTGTGCTGGCCGGTGCCCGTACCCGCGTGGATCTGCTCCACGCTCGAGAGCTGCTTGCCGGTCTTCGCGTCGGTGACCACTTGGAGGCGGCTGGGGGTGCCGTCCTTCTGGACGCCGGTGACGACGGACTCCCAGGCCAGCGTCGGCTTGCCGGACGCCATCCAGACCACCAGGCGCGGAGCGCCGTCTACCGCGGCCTTGCGGGTCTCCTCCCGGCCGGCGATGTCCAGGGCCGACTTCCGTGCTTTCGCCGCCGCGAGCGCGGGTTCGGTCGTCGGGACCGTGAGCCGCGCGGCGGACGCCTTGGTGACCGTCCGGGTGCCGGCCCGCTCGTGCACCACGAGGTCGCCGCCGAGGACGGGGAGACCGGCGAAGGTGCGTTCGTACCGCGTGTGCACGGTGCCGTCGGCGTCCTTGACGACGTCCCTCGGTATCAGCTTCTCCTGGTCGCCCAGCTTCAGCGACTCGGCCGTACCGGCGCTCGTGCCGGCCGCGGCCCTGAGCAACTGCCCGCGCTGCGCGGGGCTGAGCGCGACGCTTCGCGCGCCGGACGCGCCGGCCGTTGCGGTCCCCTGCGGGCTCTCCTGCGCGCCCGCGGTGGGGAGCGCCAGGACGGACGCGACGAGCGTGGCCATGGTGACGGTGGTGGTCGCCACGGCGCGTCTGCGCCCTGACGGACGGGCCGCGGACGACGCGGCTCGGGTGGAGCGGAAAGCGCTGGACACTCCTGCGACTCCTCATGAGAGGGGGCGATGCGGGCATGGGTGAGGGGGTGGCCGCGTCGGAACCGCCCTCGCCCCCTGAAGTGGCCCGAACACAGCCCAGATGGTTGCAGTGGCCGGAATCCGCTGTCACGGAGCGCGGAGATCATTGTCCGGAATCCGGTGAGGCGTGTTCGGGGGTGTCACACATCGAGGGCCTGCCTGGTCAGGGGCTGCCCGATGCAGCAATGACATGCCGTCAGATAGGCCTCGGAGGCGGCGCGTCGCGGGGGCCGGCGCTCTCCGGCCAGACGCTCCGGACATCGCCCGGCGCGCGCCACGGGGCGCGTACGTCATAGGCGCCACAGGCGCGCGGGGCGCGCACCTTCGCTGGTCAGCCGCGCACCGGCCGGGGCGACGGCGGCCTCGGCACGGCAGCCGCTCCCGCCACCTCGAACCGGCGCCAGGCGGGTCGGCGCCGAATGACGGCGGGGGCGGGGCCCCCGCGAAGACGCCGCCCCCACCGGCTTGCCCGGCGCGCCCACATGGGAAGTGAGCGCCATCGCAGCACGAGACGGCCCGATGCGTTCCGGCCAATCTCACCGCCGGAATCGGAACTTCCGGCCGGCTTCAGCAAGGACGGCACGTCATCCGGGGCCCTGCCGTCTCCGACATGACGACTGTATGCTGTCCGCCTGTATACAACCGACCGACGGCCGGAGGAGACATGGAAGACCTGGACCCCGAGGTAGTGCTGGCCATGACGGCGCAGGCACCCGACGGTGTGGTCGTCATCGACCGCGAGGGACTCATCCGCTACTGGAACCACGGTTCGGAGCGGATCTTCGGTTTCCCGGCCGCCGAGGTCATGGGCCGCAGCCTGGATGTGATCATCCCCGAGCGGCACCAACAGCGTCACTGGGACGGCTTCGAGAAGTCCATGGCCAGCGGCACCACCAAGTACGGGGACGACGACCTCCTCAACGTCCCCGCCGTAGGCGCCGGCGGCCGGAAGCTGTCGATCGAGTTCAGCGTGGTGCTGCTGAACGACGCCGAGGGACGGCCGGGTTACGTCGGGGCGGTGATCCGGGACGTCACCGCGCGGCGGGCCCGCGAGAAGGAGCTGTACCAGAAGGTGGCGGCCGCCAAGGCGGAGCAGTCGACGACGGCCTGACCCCCCACCACGAGGAACGCCGAAGAGCGACGACGCGGAAGCCCCCCGTGCCGGGACGACACGGGGGGCTTCGCCGTACGCGGGCGCGGGGCCCGCTCGTACGGAGGCACGGGCGCCCCGCGCGCACGGACCGCGCGGGGCACCCGTGGGACTGTCCGGGCCGACGGCTTGGTCAGACGATGATCTGCTTGTCGCGCAGGGCCGCGATCTCGTTGGCGTCGTAACCCAGGTCCGCCAGGACCTCGCTGCCGTGCTCGCCGAGCAGCGGGGCGCCCTTGATCTCCGGCTTGAAGTTGGAGAACTTGATCGGGCTGCCGACCGTCAGGTAGGTGCCGCGGCCCTTCTGCTCGACCTCGACGATGGTCCCGCTCTTGCGCATGTCGGGGTCCTCCGCCAGCTCCTTCATGCTGAGCACGGGCGCGCAGGGCACCTCCCACTTGCGCAGGATGTCGACGGCCTCGTACTTGGTCTTGTCGGCCAGCCACTTCTCGATCTCGCCGAAGATCTCGAAGATGTGCGGCTGCCGTGCCCTGGCGGTGGTGTACTCCGGGTCGTCGACCCACTCCGGGTGGCCGATGGCCTCGGCCGTCCGCTTCCAGTTCTGCTCCTGGACCGTGAAGTAGATGTAGGCGTTGGGGTCGGTCTCCCAGCCCTTGCACTTCAGGATCCAGCCCGGCTGGCCGCCGCCGCCGGCGTTGCCGCCGCGGGGCACCGCGTCGCCGAACTCGCCGTTCGGGTACTGCGGGTACTCCTCCAGGTAGCCGACCTTCTCCAGGCGCTGCTGGTCGCGGAGCTTGACGCGGGTCAGGTTGAGGACGGCGTCCTGCATGGACACCGACACCTTCTGGCCCACACCGGTCGCGTTGCGGTGGATGATCGCCGTGAGCAGGCCGATCATCAGGTGCATGCCGGTGTTGCTGTCGCCGAGGGCGGAGCCGCTGATGGTCGGCGGGCCGTCCCAGAAGCCGGTGGTGGACGCGGCGCCGCCGGCGGCCTGGGCGACGTTCTCGTACACCTTGAGGTCGTTCCAGGACGAGTCGTCGTTGAAGCCCTTGACCGAGCCGAAGATCAGGCGCGGGTTGAGCTCGTGGATGTGCTCCCAGCCCAGGCCCATGCGGTCCATGGCGCCCGGCGCGAAGTTCTCGACCAGGATGTCCGCCTCGCGGATCAGCTTCTCCATGACCTCCTTGCCCTCGGGGGTCTTGGTGTTGATCGCCAGCGAGCGCTTGTTGCTGTTGAGCATCGTGAAGTACAGCGCGTCGAGGTCGGGGTCGTCGCGGAGCTGGTTGCGGGTCACGTCGCCGCCCTGGGGACGCTCGACCTTGATGACGTCGGCGCCGAACCAGGCGAGCATCTGGGTGCACGCGGGGCCGGCCTGGACCCCGGTGAAGTCGATCACCTTGATCCCGGCGAGCGGCTTTTCACTCATGGCTGCTTCCTTCTTGTCTGTTCGCGGTGCGCGGGTGGGCAGTGCTGGGGAACGGTGCCTCGGGGTTCGGGAGATCGCCGTACGCGGACGTCACTTCTTGGCCGGCACGATGTTGCCGACGGTGATGCCCTTGGGGTTGAGGTGGGAGATGTGGCCGCTCTCGGTGCCCGCCGAGGGGTCGATCACGCAGTCGATGAGGGCGGGGCCGCCCGAGGCGAGGGCCTCGGTGAGGGCGGCGGTGACCTCCGCGGGGGTGGTCGCGCGGTAGCCCTTGCCGCCGAACGCCTCGAACATCACGTCGTGGCGGGCCGCGGACATCAGCGTCGTCGGCGACGGGGCGTCGTCGTAGGGGTTGACGTCGTCGCCGCGGTAGACACCGCCGTTGTTCATGATGACCGTGACGACGGGCAGGTTGTAGCGGCAGATCGTCTCGATCTCCATCCCGCTGAAGCCGAAGGCGCTGTCGCCCTCCACGGCCACGACCGGCTGCCCGCTCTCGACGGCGGCGGCGATCGCGTAGCCCATGCCGATGCCCATGACGCCCCAGGTGCCGCTGTCGAGGCGGTGCCGCGGCACGTGCATGTCGATGACGTTGCGCGCGATGTCCAGGGCGTTGGCGCCCTCGTTGACGAGGTAGACCTCGGGACGCTCGCGGATGACGTCGCGCACGGCCTTGAGCGCGCCCATGAACTGCATCGGGTGCGGGTCGGCCTTCAGGCGCTCGGCCATCTTGGCGACGTTCTGCGCCGAGCGGGCGCCCAGCTCCTCACGCCAGGCGGCGGGGGCCGCGATCTGGCCCGGCTTGGTCCGCTCGATGAGGGCTTCTACGACCGACTCGATGTCACCGACGAGCGGGGCGGCGATGGGCTGGTTGCTGTCCATCTCCTTCGCCTCGATGTCGACCTGGACGAACTTCGCGTCGGGGTTCCACTGCGGTGCCTCGCCGTGGGCCAGCAGCCAGTTCAGGCGCGCGCCGACCAGCATCACGACGTCGGCCTTCTTCAGCGCCAGCGAGCGGGCGGTGGCCGCGGACTGCGGGTGGTTGTCGGGCAGCAGGCCCTTCGCCATCGACATCGGCACGTACGGGATGCCGGTGGACTCGACGAACTCGCGGATCTGCGAGTCCGCCTGCGCGTACGCCGCGCCCTTGCCGAGGACGATCAGCGGCCGCCGCGCGCCGGCCAGCAGCTCGATCGCCCGGTCCACGGACTCGGGGGCGGGCAGCTGGCGCGGGGCGGGGTCGACGAGACGGCTCAGCGTCTTCGCGCCGTCCTGCGCGTCCATGATGGAGCCGAGCACCGCGGCGGGGATGTCGAGATAGACACCGCCGGGGCGCCCGGAGACTGCGGTGCGCAGGGCGCGGGCGATACCGCGGCCGATGTCCTCGACCCGGCTGATGCGGTACGCGGCCTTGCAGAACGGCTGCGCGGCGGCGAGCTGGTCCATCTCCTCGTAGTCGCCCTGCTTGAGGTCGACGAGGTGGCGCTCGCTGGAGCCGGAGATCTGCACCATCGGGAAGCAGTTGGTGGTGGCGTTCGCGAGCGCCACCAGGCCGTTGAGGAAGCCGGGGGCCGATACGGTCAGGCAGATGCCCGGCTTCTTGGTGAGGTAGCCGGCCGCGGCCGCCGCGTGTCCGGCGTTGCTCTCGTGGCGGAAGCCGACGTAGCGGATGCCCTGCGCCTGGGCGAGCCGTGCCAGATCCGTGATCGGGATGCCGACCACCCCGTAGATGGTGTCGACGTCGTTCATCTTGAGCGCGTCGACGACCAGGTGGTACCCGTCGGTGAGCTCGGCCGGTGCGTCGGCGTTCGCCGCGGTCTCCAGTGGTGAGGGGGCGGTCATGGTCCGAGGTCCTCCTTGGGCAGGTCATGCGTGCGGCTGCTGCTCTCACCATCCGCAGCCCGCTCGCCCGCGTCCAAGACCTATCGGCGACCAGCCGATAGACGGCGTTTATCGACGCACGCCACAGGGGCGTTGAGGTGGGTTGATAGACCCCCGCTATCGACCGTTCGCCAGTGCGTATTGGACGGTTGCTCGGCGCCCCGCGCAGTCTCGCTGAGGACGGTTCATCAGAGATTCCCGGCGCGAGGAGGTGCGGCCATGGCCGTTCCGGCCGCAGCATCCGTGCGCGACCCCGGCCGATACCGGCCGCCCGCGCTGACGGGCCTCACCGATCTCCTGGACCGGCCCGCCCGGGGACGTCCCCAGGCACCGGCGCTGATCACGGGCGCCGACCGCGCGCGGGTCTCCTACCGCGCCCTGGACGAGCTGGCCGACGCGGTGGCCGCGCGTCTGACCGCCGCGGAGCTGCGCCCCGGGGACGCGGTCGGGCTCGTCAGCGCCAACACCGTCGAGTTCGTGGCGGCGTTGCTGGGCGGGGCGCGCGCCGGGCTGGTGGTGGCGCCCGTCGACCCCGCGCTGCCCGAGCCGCGGATGACGGCCGGGCTGGAGGCGCTGGGGGTACGGGCCGTCCTGCTGGGCCCGACCGCGGGCGGCGCCCCGCCGGCGGCCGTGGGGCCCGGTGTCCCGGCCTGGACGCTGCGGGTGGACCTCTCCCCCGCCGGGACGGTGACGGCCGCGCTGGACACGGGCGCGGGCGCGCCGGCCGCCGCGGGGGGCGCGGCCGGCGAACTCGCCGCGCAGGACGCCCTGGTGCTGTTCACCGCGGGGACGACCGACCGGGCGAAGATGGTCCCGCTGACGCACGGCGCGGTGGCCGCCTCCGTCCGCGGCGTGTGCGCCGTGTACGAGCTCGGTCCGGAGGACGCCACGGTCGCGGCGATGCCGTTCTTCCACGGGCACGGGCTGTTCGCCGCCCTGCTGTCGACGCTGGCGAGCGGGGGCTGCGTACTGCTGCCCGCGCGCGGGCGCTTCTCGGCGCACACCTTCTGGGACGACATGCGCGCGGCGGGCGCCACGTGGTTCACCGCGGTGCCGACCATCCACGAGATCCTCCTGGAGCGGGCGGCGACGGACCTCACGGACACGGGCTCGCAGGTGCCGGCGCTGAGGTTCCTGCGCAGCTCCAGCGCGCCCCTGAACACGGCCACCCAGCGGGCGCTGGAGCGCACCCTCGGCGCGCCGCTGCTGTCGGCGTACGGCATGACGGAGTCCGCGCACCAGGCGACGAGCGAGCCGCTGCCGCAGCACGGGCCGCTCAAGCACGGTTCGGTCGGCCGGCCGGCCGGTGTCGAGCTGCGGGTGCTGGACCCGGACGGGAAGCCCTGCCCGCCCGGCGGCGAGGGCGAGGTGTGGGTGCACGGGCCGACGGTGGCCCGCGGCTACCTCGGCAACCCGGGCGAGACCGCGTACGGCTTCGTCGACGGCTGGTTCCGCACCGGCGACCTGGGCGCGCTCGACGAGGACGGCCACCTGTTCCTCACCGGGCGCCTGAAGAACATCATCATCCGCGGCGGCGAGAAGGTCTCGCCCGAGCACGTCGAGGACGTCCTCGCCGGGTGTCCCGGGGTGGCCGAGGCCGCGGTGTTCGCCGTGCCCGACGCGACGTACGGGCAGCGGGTCGGCGCCGCCGTGGTCCTCTCCCCGGCCGAGGGGCCCGGGTCGGAGGCGCCCGGGGCCGAGGAGGTGCGGCGGTACTGCCGCGGGCGCCTGGCCCCCTTCGAGGTCCCCGAGCGGATCCGGATCGTCACCTCGCTCCCGCACACGGCGAAGGGCGGGCTGGACCGGGCCGCGGTGGACCTGCTGTACGCACGGGACCCCGTGTGGCCGGGGCTCACCTGACGCGGTGCTCCGCCGGCAGCGGCTGGTCGAAGAACTCGTCCAGCGACAGCCCGGCGGCGGCGTTCATGAAGGCCCGCGCGGCGACCGAACCCGGGGTCGCCGCGTGGATGGCGACCGACACCCGCGCCCTGGCGTCGGGTTCGACCAGGCGGACGGCCCGCATCCTGCCGAGCGGCGGCATCGCCCGCAGCCAGGTGTGCGGGACGATGCTCGCGCACGCGCCGGCGCCCACGCTGGCGTACAGGGCGGCCACCGAGTCCGTCTCGACCTGCGGGGTCACCACGACCCCGCTCTCGGCGAACGCGTCGTCGATGACCTGCCGGATCCTCATGTCGGGGGTCAGCAGCGCGAGCGGCATCGTGGCCGCGTCCGCCCACTTCATGGTGTCGGTCTGCGGCAGCAGCTGGTCGCTGGAGGCGAGGAGCATGTACCGCTCCTCGTACAGCGGCATCATCTGCAGGCTCTCGCGGTCGTGCGGGGCGAAGTGCGCGATCGCGGCGTCCAGTTCGAAGGCGAGCAGTTGGCGGTGGAGTTCGGTGGTCGACAGCCGGGAGCGGACCTGGACCTTGGCCAGCGGGTGCGCCGCGCAGAACGCGGCGACGGGCAGGACGAGGGTGGTGGACGCGGTGGGTTCGGTGCCCAGCCGCAGGGTGCCGGTGATGCCCGACTGGACGGCGGCCACCTCGGCCTTGAAGGCCTCCTGCTCGGCGAGGATCCGCTTGGCCCAGACCACCAGCCGTTCGCCCTCGGGGGTCAGGCCCTGGTAGTTGTGGCCGCGGTTGATCAGCGTGACGTTCAGCTCCCGCTCGAGCTTGGCTATCGCCGCCGAGAGCGCGGGCTGCGAGACGTAGCAGGACTCCGCCGCCCGGGCGAAGTGCCGCTCCCTGGCCACCGCCACGAAGTACTCCAGCTGACGGAACAGCATGAACGACTCCTCTCTGCCTGGGCCGCGGCCCCGCCGGCACGTCCTGCTGGAGTCGCAACGCCGTCGGTGCCGGCGGTTCGGCGCTCCCGGGGTGGCGAACGTCCCCGGACGGCCGACGGCGGACGAGCTGGTTGCGGTGTGACCGGGCAAAGCCTACCGAGCCGGATCGCGGCCCTCGTTCGTGCCCGCGAAGGCGGCGCGGGCCCTGCCCGGAGCCCGGTCACGTCGCCGCCGCGACGGGACCGGACCCCGGAGGTGGTGCTGCGGCCGTCCGGCGGTGGGCCGGCGAGCCGCGGGTCTGTCGGGATGGGTGAGCGCGGGCCGGGCCTGGCGGGAACCGGTCTCCGCGCGGTGGGGCCTTTCTTCTATGCGGCGGTGACGCCGCGGGCCAGCAGGTCGGTGGCGGCGTGGACCGCCCGCAGGTTGGGGGCTTCGGCGCCGGAGATGTCGGCCATCTCCACGACGGCCGTCACGATGGCGTCGAGTTCCAGTTGCTTGCCGGCCTCGAGGTCCTGGAGCATCGAGGTCTTGTGGTGTCCCACCCCCTCGGCGCCCCGAAGCCGCTTCTCGATCGAGATGTCGGGGGTGCTGCCGACCCTGGCCGCGATGTCGAGGGTCTCCTCCATGAGCAGGGTGACCAGCCGTCTGGTGTGCGGGTGCTTGCAGATGTCGACCATGGTCGCCCTGGTGAGGGCGCTGATCGGGTTGAACGCGACGTTGCCCATCAGCTTGATCCAGATGTCGTCGCGCAGGTTCGGCTCCACCGGGCACTTGAGACCGCCGGCGATCATGGCCTCGCTCAGTTCCGTGCACCGGTCGGACACGCCGCCGCCCGGCTCTCCGATGGAGAACCGGGTGCCCTCCAGGTGCCGGATGACACCGGGGGCCTCGATGACCGTCGCGGGGTAGACGACGCAGCCGATGGCGCGTTCGGGCGCCAGCACCTCGCTGGTGGCACCGCCGGGGTCGACGGCCTCGATCCGCCGCCCCTCGTAGGGGCCGGTCAGCTTGTGGAAGTACCACCAGGGGATGCCGTTCTGACCGGCCACCACTGCGGTCTTCTCACCGAGCAGCGGGGAGATCAGCGGACCGGAGGTCGCGTAGGAGTGTGCCTTCAGGCCCAGGAAGACGTAGTCGACGGGGCCGATCTCCTCCGGATCGTCGGTGGCGTGCGGCTTGGCCACGAAGTCACCGCGCGGGCTGTTCACCCGGACTCCGTCGGCCCGTATCGCCTGAAGATGCTCACCCCGGGCGATCAGGTGCACGTCGGCGCCACCACGGTGCAGTGCCGCGCCCACGTAAGCGCCGATCGCACCGGCTCCGAGGACTGCGATTTTCACGGCGACTCCTCTCCATTCGAAGGGGGAATGAATACTGTATGCAGTACCCTCTGGGGATGTACAGTCCCCATCACGGAAAGTCGCGGCCCGGAACGGGACATGATCCCGGCCGGCGCCGCGTCAGAGGTCTCCGGCGCCCCGCTGGGTCATGAACCGGGTCACACCCGCTCCCGACAGGTTGACCGAGCACGAAGCAGGGGAACGCTTCGCCGCACACGCGGTCCCGGGCCCGCACGGCCGCACCACGAGGCCGGGGAACACGCAGTGCCGACAACGGCTCGGCAGACGAGCCGGGACATCGGTCGGAAGCGACGGAAAAGGAGAGCGATGTCGGATTCACCCCCTCAGCAGATCGGTGTCGTCACCGAGTCCACCGCCGGGGAGACACGGGTGGCGGCCACACCGGACAGCGTCCGCCGGCTCCTCGGCCTCGGCTACGAGGTCGTCGTGGAGCCGGAGGCGGGAGCCGCCTCCGGCTTCCCCGACGAGGCCTACGCCGAAGCGGGCGCGCGGATCGGCGACGCCTGGCAGGCGGACGTGGTCCTCAAGGTCAACGCACCCTCGCACGAGGAGATCGGGAAGCTGCGCGAAGGAGCGACCCTGATCGGGCTGATCGCCCCGGCCCACAGCCCCGAACTCGTCGAGGAACTGGCCGCACGGCCCATCACCGTGCTGGCGCTGGACGCCGTCCCGCGCATCTCCCGGGCCCAGTCGATGGACGTGCTCAGCTCGATGGCGAACATCGCCGGGTACCGGGCGGTCATCGAGGCGGCCCATGTCTTCGGGCGCTTCTTCACCGGGCAGGTCACCGCGGCGGGCAAGGTGCCGCCGGCGAAGGTCCTGGTGGCCGGCGCGGGCGTGGCGGGCCTCGCCGCGATCGGCGCGGCCGGCAGCCTCGGCGCGGTGGTACGCGCCACCGACCCGCGGGCCGAGGTCGCCGACCAGGTCCGCTCCCTGGGCGGGGAGTTCCTCGCCGTCGAGGTGGTCCAGGAGGCGAGCGCCGACGGCTACGCCAAGGCGACCTCCGAGGAGTACGACCGGCGTGCCGCCGAGATCTACAGCGAGCAGGCCGCGGACGTCGACATCATCATCACCACCGCGCTGATCCCCGGCCGCCCGGCCCCCCGGCTGATCACGGCGGCCGACGTGGCGTCGATGAAGCCCGGCAGCGTCATCGTCGACATGGCCGCCGCGCAGGGCGGCAACGTCGAGGGCACGGTCGGCGGGAAGGCCATCGTCACCGACAACGACGTGACGATCATCGGCTACACCGACCTGGCGGGCCGGCTGCCCGCGCAGGCCTCCCAGTTGTACGGGACGAACCTCGTCAACCTCCTCAAGCTGCTGACGCCCGGCAAGGACGGGCGGCTGACGCTCGACTTCGACGACGTCGTGCAGCGGGCCGTCACGGTGGTGCGGGAGGGCGAGAAGACCTGGCCGCCACCGCCCGTCCAGGTGACGGCGGCACCGGCCGCCGGGCAGACCCCCGCGCCGGCGGCGACCGCGCCCGCGCCGAAGGAGCCCCGCCTGACCCCGGCCGCGCGCTACGGACTGATCGCCGCGGGCATGCTCGCGATGTTCTTGTTGATCGCCTTCTCCCCGGCCCAGCTCGTGGGCAACTTCACCGTGTTCGCGCTGGCCGTCGTCATCGGTTACTACGTGATCGGAAAGGTCCACCACGCCCTGCACACCCCCCTGATGTCGGTCACCAACGCCATCTCGGGGATCGTGGTGGTCGGAGCGCTGCTGCAGATAGGCCACGCCGGACCGGCCGTCACCGTGATGTCGGTCGTGGCGATCATGCTGACCACCGTGAACATCTTCGGCGGATTCGCCGTCACCCGCCGCATGCTCGGCATGTTCTCGAAGGGCTGAGGATCGATGAACGCAACCACGGCCGCACAGGCCGCCGACATCGTCGCCGCGCTGCTGTTCATCTTCAGCCTGGCCGGACTCTCGCAACACCGCACCTCCCGCGCCGGAGTGGCGTACGGCATCGGCGGCATGGCGCTGGCGCTGGTCGCCACCGTCGTCGCCGCGGCGCAGGACATCCCCGGCAGCGCGGTCGTACTGATCGTCGTCGCCACGGCCGTCGGCGGCGCCGTCGGCCTGTGGCGGGCGCGCCGGGTGGAGATGACCCAGATGCCCGAGCTCATCGCCGTGCTGCACAGCCTCGTGGGCCTGGCGGCGGTGCTGGTCGGCTGGAACAGCTACTACGAGGTGGAGGCGCACGGCGACGCGCAGACCCGGGTCGCCGCCGACCTTCTCGGCATCCACCACGCCGAAGTGTTCATCGGCATCTTCATCGGCGCGGTCACCTTCACCGGCTCCATCGTCGCCTTCCTGAAGCTGTCGGCGCGGATCAAGTCACGTCCGCTGACGCTGCCGGGGAAGAACTCCCTCAACGTGGGGGCGCTGGTCGCCTTCGTCGCCCTGACGGTGTGGTTCACGGTGAGCCCGGACCTCGGCCTGATGATCGCCGTCACCGTCCTGGCGCTCGCGCTCGGCTGGCACCTGGTCGTCTCGATCGGCGGCGGCGACATGCCGGTCGTCGTCTCGATGCTCAACAGCTACTCGGGCTGGGCCGCGGCCGCGGCGGGCTTCCTGCTCAACAACAACCTGCTCATCGTCACCGGCGCGCTGGTCGGCTCCTCCGGCGCCTACCTGTCGTACATCATGTGCCGGGCGATGAACCGTTCCTTCCTGTCGGTGATCGCCGGCGGCTTCGGCGCCCCGGCGCCGTCGAGCGGCGACGTCGAGCAGGGCGAGCACCGCGAGACCTCCGCGGACGAGACGGCCGAACTGCTGGAGAACGCCACGTCGGTGATCATCACCCCCGGCTACGGCATGGCGGTGGCGCAGGCGCAGCACCCGGTGGCGGAGCTGACCCAGGCACTGCGCCGGCGCGGGGTGCGGGTGCGCTTCGGCGTCCACCCGGTGGCCGGCCGGCTGCCCGGGCACATGAACGTGCTGCTGGCCGAGGCCAGGGTGCCGTACGACGTCGTGCTCGAGATGGACGAGATCAACGACGACTTCGGCGACACCACGGTGGTGCTGGTCATCGGCGCCAACGACACCGTCAACCCGGCGGCGGAGGAGGACCCGGCCAGTCCGATCGCCGGCATGCCGGTGCTGCGGGTGTGGGAGGCGGAGAACGTCGTCGTCTTCAAGAGGTCCATGTCCTCGGGGTACGCGGGGGTGCAGAACCCGCTGTTCTTCCGCGAGAACAGCCGCATGCTCTTCGGCGACGCCAAGGAGAGCGTGGAGGCCATCCTGCGCTCGCTGAGCACGCCGGAACCCGGTTCGGCGGCGTCGCGCGGCCTGCGCACCGACCAGCAACCGGCGCCTGCCTGACGGTGGTTCCGCCCGCGGCGGTGGGGCGGGGGAAGCACTGCTTCCCCCGCCCCGTCCGCTGTGCGACCGGCGCCGGCGCCCGCCCGCATCCGCCCGCATCCGCACGCGGACGGCCGATGTCCCGCAAAGCCGTGTCCAACCCCGCGACTGCATTGCATACCGAAATCTGTATTCTTGGCACTGTGCAAAGAACTCAGCCGACAGGGGGGCTCATGCGCGAGACACGTACCGCGGCCGCCGCCGTCCGGGTCACCCGGCCGGCACCATTGCGCCAGGCCGTCTACGAGGCCCTGATCGAACTGATCATCAACGGCACCCTCAGACCGGGTCAGCACCTGGTCGAGGCCGAACTCGCCGACCACCTGGGCGTCAGCCGCCAGCCGGTGCGGGAGGCCCTGCAGCGTCTGCAGACCGACGGATGGGTCGACCTGCGCCCCGCCCAGGGCGCCTTCGTCCACTCCCCCACCCAGGAGGAGGCCACCCAACTGCTCAGCGTGCGCGCCGTGCTGGAGACCCACTCCGCGCACGGCGCCGCGCTGCACGCCACGGACGCGGACGTGGCCCGGCTCTGGCACCTGCAGGACGCGGGCATCACCGCCCTCGCGGCGGACGACGCCCGCGGCATCGTCGAGGCCAACGCCGCGCTGCACGGCTTCATCACCGAACTGTCCCGCAACCAGGTCCTCGCCGAGCTGATCCTCCAGGTCGACCGGCGGGTGCGCTGGTACTACATGCCCATCGCCCGGCCCCGCGGCCGGGACGCGTGGAACGAGCACGCCACGATCATCGAGGCCATCGCACTGGGCGACGCGGAGCGCTCCGAGGAACTGATGCGCCGCCACACCCGCAACACCACCGACTTCTACTGCCGGCAGATCGCCGCCGCCGTCGACGCCGGGCGGGCCTGAGGCCCGCCGCCGGGAACGGGCGACGGCCCGGGTGCCTGGGGCGGGCACCCGGACCGTCTTCGGGGGAGGGAGGAACGGGATCAACTGGATCAACGGGAGGAAACGGCGAAGGAGGGACGGGCGGGGCCGGACGGACCAGGGGGCGCGCCCCACCGGCCGGCCCCGCCTCCGTGACGCGGGCACCTGGCCCGGGACTGCCGCCGCCCCGGGCCGGGCGACTTCGCCCGCGCACGATCTGGGGGGCTCCTCGCGGAGCCCCGGTACCGCAGCCGTCAGGTGGTGGCCTCGGCGGGAGAGGGGGTACGGCTGCCCACCTCGGCCACCGGACTCCCGTCGCCGCTCCGGCGCGGGGCGCCGGGCTGCCGCAGGAACACCGTGATCAGCGCGGAGAGGAAGGCGATGCCGCCGGCCAGGTAGTACGCCCCGGCGTAGCCCCAGGCGGCGACCACTCCGGCGGCCACACCGCCGCCGCCGACACCGCCGACCAGCTTGGCGCTGTAGACGAGCCCGTAGTTCTGCGCGTTGTTGTTCTCACCGAAGTAGTCCGGGGTGAGCGCGGCGAACAGCGGGTAGAACGCCCCGCCGCCGAAACCGTTGAGGAACGCGAAGAACAGGAACAGGGGTTCGTTGTGCGCCTGGCCCGACCACAGCACGCCGAACTGCGCCAGTCCCGCCACCACCAGTACCAGGCCCAGAGTCTGACGCCGGCCCAGGTAGTCCGACAGCCAGCCCACGACGGCCCGGCCGACGCCGTTGACCACGGCGAGCACACCCGCCGAGGAGGCCGCGACCAGCGGGCCGAAGCCCAGGCTCTTGGCGAACGGGACCTGGAAGTTGATGCCGAAGAGCGACACGCCGCCGATGCAGACCAGGGCGAACCACATCAGCGGCAGCTGCCCGGTCCTGATCGCCTCCATCGGGGTGAACTGGCCCTTGGCGGGCGGGTTCTTGGCCAGTCGCTTGGCCACCCGGCGCGCGTCCTCGCTGACGCCCCGGTTCAGCGGGTCGACGTCGTGCGGCCACCAGCTCTTCGGCGGGTCGCGGAAGAACATGCCGCAGAAGGCGACGACCAGCACCATGCCCAGCGCGATCAGGTCGAGGACCATCTTGTAGTTGGACGGGTGGAACCAGTAGTTGAAGACGAAGATCAGCGGCAGGGTTCCGTAGGCGAAGCCGCCGTTCACGAACCCGGTGCGGGCGCCCTTGTTGTCGGGGTACCACTTGCCGACCATGTTGATGCAGGTCGCGTACACCAGGCCGGCGCCCGTACCGCCCAGCACCGAGTAACCGGCGATCACCACGTAGGGGTTGCTCAGGTGCGAGAGCGCCAGGAAACCCAGTCCGGAGAAGACCGCTCCGGCGAGCATGGCCGTCCTGGCCGGCAGGACCCCGGTCTCCCGCAGCCGTCCCGCGGGGAACGCGACGCCCGCCTGGAAGACCGCCCAGATGCTGGCGATCCAGAACGTCTCGGTCAGGGTCCATCCGTGGGCGTGCTCGAGCACCGCCTCGGCGGAGCTGTAGCCGTACTCGTAGACGCTGACGCCCATCATCGCGATCCAGGGGAGCCAGACCATCCAGGCCCGGGGCCTCCCCAGGAGGGAGCGGTCGGTCTCCCCGACCCGGTAGACGCGACCGTTCGCGTCGCTGACCTCCCGGTACTGCCCGGGAACCACGTGCTGTGTTGCTGACATCGGTGCCTTCCCTTGCCTGAAAAGAACCTGGCGTGCGCCCCCTGGGCCCTTCTCTTCATGCGGAGGGGTGGAGCGGACCATCCCTGCGGCTCGGCCCGGCATGGCCGGGCCCGGTGGTACGCCGTCCGGGCAGCTGAGGTCGGTCCGGGGCGGCAGACCCGGATCGTGACAGCGCGCAGTCGGGTGACACGGTGGTACGGCGTGGTACGTCGTGGTACGACCCCGGGCACGCCGAAGCGGCCGTGCTCAGGGGGTGTCGAGACGAACATTCAGCTGGTCAGCGCGATTCTCCATACTGGAGATTGCATACGGTATGGACCGTCAATTCGGGGTGTCCAGGGGATGTCGGGAAGATTGACCAGTGCATTACCAACCGGTGGCGCCCGCTCCGCACCCGCCCGGACGGCCGACTCCAGCCGCTCCAGGGCGCGTTGTCGCTGGTCGGTGAGGTAAGTCCGGCTGCCCGCCGAATGGTTGCCTGCGGCACCCGATACCTCCGTGCGGCCGGACGCGCGAGGCGCGGGTAAAGGGCCGGCAAGGAAGGCCACGAGCAGGCAAAGTCCGGTGCCGGGGCGGCGGTCCCGGGCCGGGCCTGCCGCCCCGGGACCGGAACCGCTACGCGCTCAGGCGCCCGAACCTCCGCACCGCCAGCGGCAGGAAGACCGCCAGCAGGGCCAACGGCCAGGCCACGGCCGCCCAGGCGTGACCGGGTTCGCCACCGGGGCCGCCGAACAGGTCGCGTACCGCCGTCGCCGTCTGTGACATCGGGTTCCACTGGACGGCCGTGCCCAGCCAGCCGGGCATGGCCTCGGGGGCGGCGAAGGCGTTGGAGAGGAAGCCGACCGGCCAGACCAGGATCTGCACGGCCTGCACCAGTTCCGGCTTCCCCGCCACCAGGGCCAGCTGGATGCCGATCCACAGCATCGCGAAGCGGAACAGCAGCAGGAGGCCCACGGCGCCGAGGAAGGCGGCGGCCCCGCCGTGGGTGCGCCAGCCGAGCGCGTGGCCCACACCGAGCAGGACGGCCAGGCCGGCGGCCGACTGGAGCATGTCGGCGGCCGAACGTCCCACCAGGACGGCGCCGTTGGCCATCGGCATCGAGCGGAAGCGGTCGATCACGCCCTTGTCGAGGTCCCGGGTGACGGCGAGCATCGTGCCCTCCAGGCCGAAGGCCATGGTGAGGGCGAGCATGCCGGGCACGAGATAGCCGAGGTAGTCGCCCCTCACCTCACGACCGCCGCCGACGAGGTAGCCGAACATCAGCAGCAGCATCACCGGGAAGACGAGGCCGACCAGCACCTGGACCGGCTGCCGGGCCCAGTGGGCCAGTTCGCGCCGGGTCATGGTCCAGCAGTCGGCGAGGACGTACGATCCCCGCGCGCGCCGGGCCGGACCGCCGGTGGTGTACGCGGCGCTCACGCGGTCTCCTTCGTGCGGTGGTCGTCCGCGGTCAGGTGCAGGAACACCTCGTCGAGGGTCGGGCGGCGCAGGGCGATGTCCTCCGCCTCGATGCCGGCCGACTCCAGGGCGCGGACCACCCCCGTGAGCGCCGCCATGCGGTCGGCGACCGGCGCGCTGACCAGCCGCCGGTCGGCGTCCACCGAGACCTCGCCCCCGGACGCGGGCAGCAGGGCCCCGGCCGCGGCCAGTTGGCCGGCGTCGCGCAGCACCACGTCGATGCGGTCGCCGCCCGTGCGGGCCTTGAGTTCGTCCGCCGTGCCGTCGGCGATCACCCGGCCGTGGTCGACGACCGAGATACGGTCGGCGAGCTGGTCGGCCTCCTCCAGGTACTGCGTGGTGAGCAGGACCGTCGTACCGCCGTCGGCCAGGGAGCGGACGGAGGCCCACACCTCGGCCCGGCCGCGGGGGTCGAGGCCGGTCGTCGGCTCGTCGAGGAACAGCACCTCGGGATCGGTGACGAGGGACGCGGCAAGGTCGAGCCGGCGCCGCATGCCGCCGCTGTACTGCCCGACCGCCTTGCGCCCGGTGTCCGCGAGGCCGAAGCGCAGCAGGAGCTCGTCGGCGCGCTCGCGCGCCCGGCGGGCGCCGAGATGGTGGAGGCGGCCGAACATCTCCAGGTTCTGGCGGCCGCCGAGCTGCTCGTCGAGCGCCGCGTGCTGCCCGAGCAGGCCGATCCGGAACCGTACCGCCGGGGCCTGGGTCACCACGTCGTGCCCGGCCACCTCGACACGGCCGCGGTCCGGCCGGAGCAGGGTGGACAGAATCCGGACGAGGGTCGTCTTGCCCGCGCCGTTCGGGCCGAGCACCCCGTGCACGGTGCCGCGCGCGACCTCCAGGTCCAGCCCGTCCAGCGCCGGTCTGCCGCGGAACTTCTTGTGTGCCCCTTCGACGGTGATCGCTGTGCCGGTCACAGGCCACTCCTCCACTGATCAAGTAGTCAAACTTGATTACTGGCGCAAAGTAGTGGCCTCGCAGCGCACTCGTCAAATTTGATTAATGCTCGTCCCCGGGATGCGGCTCCCCCGTCGCGTACGGGTTCTCCTCGCCCTGCGCCAGCACGCCCACGAACGGCTCGCCCTCCCCGGCGAAGGTGTACGCGCCGCCCTCGATCCGCTCGATGAGCCCGCGAGTCCACGCCGCGTCCGAGTCGGCGGTGTGCACCCAGAGGTTCATGATCTCGCCGATGTGCCCGAGCCGAGCGGGGCCGTCCTCGGGGATGTAGTGCTCGGTGACGGCCGCCCGCCACTCCTCGATCCCGCGAATCCGCTGCCGCAGCAGACCCAGCGCCTCGTCCCGGCGCAGATCGACGATGAAGCCGATGGCCGCGGACTGGATGTCCGTCTTCTGGTCGTACGCGACCAGCGCCTCGTGCAGCAGGCGCAGGAACTCCCCGGTCCCCTCGTCCGTGATCTCGTACTCGGTGCGGGGCGGTCCGCCGGCCGTCGAGGGGGCGATCTCGTGGGCGTGCAGCAGTCCCTGCTTCGCCATCTGCTTCAGGGCGTGGTAGACGGATCCGGGCTTGGCGTTGGACCACTCGTGCGCGCCCCAGTACTCCAGGTCGTTGCGCACCTGGTAGCCGTGGGCCCGCCCGTGCTGGCGGACCGCGCCCAGGACGAGGAGACGGATCGCTGACATGCCGTCCAGGTTAGGCGGACGGGTGCGGGGCGCCGTACGCGCCCCGCACCCGTCTCCCGTCCGTCCCTGGTCCGGTCAGCCCGCGGGGTTGCCGCGGGCGCCCCGGCGGCCCTCGCCGCCGGCCGGTGCCCGTCGTCCCGCGCCGCGGGTCCCCGTACCGGATCCGGTGCCGCCGGCCGCGCCGGACGCACCGCGCCGGTCGGTTCCCCGGCCGCCCGCGGCCCCCGCGGCGCCCGCCGTCCCGCGCGAACCCGCGCGGCGGCCGCCACCGGACGCCGCCGTTCCGGCCGCGGCCCGGCGGTCCGAGCTCCGGCCACCCGTCCCGGGAGCCGCACCCGTCGCCGCCCCGGTTCCGCCGCCGCCGCGGCGCCGGCGAGCGGGCCGCCCACCGTTCTCGCCGCCGTTCTTCTCGCGGGACGCCCTCGGCGCGGACGCCGGCTGGGGCACCTCGATGGTGATGGCGACGCCGGACGGCTCACGGGCACCCGTGAGGGTGGTCAGCTCCTCCGCGCTCGAGGTGATGCGGGCGGTCCGGGGACGGATCCCCGCGTCCGACATCAGCCGGGTCATGTCCCGCTTCTGGTCGGGCAGGACCAGCGTGACCACCCGGCCGGAGCCGCCGGCGCGGGCCGTGCGGCCGCCGCGGTGGAGGTAGTCCTTGTGGTCGGTGGGCGGGTCGACGTTCACGACGAGGTCGAGGTCGTCGACGTGTATGCCGCGGGCCGCCACGTTCGTGGCGACCAGCGCCGTCACCTGGCCGTTCTTGAACTGCTCCAGCGTGCGGTTGCGCTGCGGCTGGGAACGGCCGCCGTGCAGTGCCGCCGCGGGGACGCCGACGGCCAGCAGCCGCTTGGCGAGCCGGTCGGCGGACCGCTTGGTGTCGAGGAAGAGGATGACCCGGCCGTCACGTGCCGCGATGCGCGTGGTGACGGCCTTCTTGTCGGTCTCGTCCAGGACGTGGAACACATGGTGCTCCATGGTGGTCACCGCACCCGCGGACGGGTCCACGGAGTGCACCACGGGGTCGGTCAGGAACCGCTGCACCAAGCGGTCGATGTTGCCGTCCAGGGTCGCCGAGAAGAGCATCCGCTGTCCGTCGGGCCGCACGCGCTCGATCAGCCTGGTGATCTGCGGCAGGAAGCCCATGTCGGTCATCTGGTCGGCCTCGTCCAGCACCGTGATGCCGACGCTGCCGAGCACGCAGTCGCCGTGTTCGACCAGGTCGTTGAGCCTGCCGGGGGTGGCCACCAGCACCTCGACGCCGCGCCGCAGCGTGGCGGCCTGCTTGGTCATGGACAGCCCGCCGACCACGGTGGCCATCCGCAGGTTCACCGCCGTCGCGTACGGGGTCAGCGCGTCCGTCACCTGCTGGGCAAGTTCACGGGTGGGCACCAGCACGAGGGCGAGGGGCGCCTTGGGCTCCGCGCGCAGTCCGGCCGTGCGGGCCAGCAGCGCCAGGCCGAAGGCGAGGGTCTTGCCGGAGCCCGTGCGGCCCCGCCCCAGCAGGTCACGGCCCGCGATCGAGTTGGGCAGCGTGGCGGCCTGGATGGGGAAGGGGGTGGTCACGCCCTGCGCGGTGAGGGTCTTCAGCAGTCCCGCGGGCATGTCGAGAGCGGCGAAGTCCTCGACCGCGGGGAGTGCGGGTGTCGTGCTTTCCGGCAACCGGAATTCTCTCGGCGACGGTGCGGAGGGTGCGGACGACGACACGCGCCGATTCGATTTCTGGGGCCTGCGGGACATGCGGTGATGTGCCTTCCTGAGAACAGCGCAAACCGGGGTCCGCACCATGACGGTGCGGACCCCGGTGAGCGGGTACGCGTCCGGCGATCAGGCGGGGACGATGTTCTCCGCCTGCGGGCCCTTCTGGCCCTGCGTGACGTCGAAGCTCACCCGCTGGCCCTCCTGGAGCTCGCGAAAGCCCTGGGTGGCGATGTTCGAGTAGTGGGCGAAGACGTCGGGGCCGCCGCCGTCCTGCTCGATGAAGCCGAAGCCCTTTTCAGAGTTGAACCACTTGACGGTTCCCTGTGCCATGACATTCTCCTTCTTTAGGCAGAGGGCCCACCCGGAGATGCCGGAGAACAAATAATGCGCCTGCGGGAGAAGAATCCGTCAGGCGCACATAATTCCTATGGGTACCACAACTGCAACTACTTCACCTTAACACAGATCGGGTCGGCACGACGGATGAGGCCTGCGCGGGGCAGGGGACCGCGCGGGCCCGGGACGGGAGCCGGGCAGGGGCCGGCGCAGCCGGTCACCCCGGGTTCACCGGGCAGGGCTCACCCGTCCGTGTACCCGCCCGAGGCCCGGCACGCCCCGTCGTCGCCGCGGGAGCGCGTTTCCGTGCTCCCGCGGCATTCCGGGCCCCGACCCGGGGCCTCCGCGTCGTCAGCGCAGCAGCTTCACCGCCTCGACCACCAGGGGGTCCAGACCGTCCGCCCCGGCGTCGACGAATTCGAACAGCCGGGTGCGCATCCGCGGGTCCCAGAACCTGCCGATGTGCCCCGCGACGGCCTCGGCCGCGCTGTCGCCCGGCAGGTGGACGAGGTTGGCCGCGATGTCGTTGGCCATCCGGCGCTCCGCCGGCACGGCGCCGGCCATCTCAGTCCACCACCGTCAGCAGCTCGTCCCGCTCCCGGCCCCGGTCCTGTTCCGCGCCGTCGTCGCGAGGCGGGCGGGCGAGCCCCACCTGGACCGCGGTCACCTTGTACTCCGGGCAGTTCGTCGCCCAGTCGGAGTTCTCGGTGGTCACCACGTTGGCCCCGGTCACCGGGTGGTGGAAGGTGGTGTAGACGACCCCGGGCGGCATCCGGTCGGAGATCTCCGCCTTCAGCCTCGTCTCCCCCACCCGGCTCGCCAGGGTCACCATGTCGCCGTCCACGATGCCCCGGACCTCGGCGTCGTGGGGATGGAGCTCCAGCACGTCCTCCGGGTGCCAGGCGACGTTGCCGGTGCGGCGGGTCTGCGCCCCGACGTTGTACTGGCTGAGGATCCGGCCGGTGGTCAGGATCAGCGGGAAGCGCCTGGTGCTGCGCTCGGCGGTCGGCACGAAGGTGGTGACCACGAACCTGCCCTTGCCCCGCACGAACTCGTCCACGTGCATGATGGGCGTGCCCTCGGGGGCCTGCTCGTTGCACGGCCACTGGACGCTGCCCAGCTTGTCCAGCAGCTGGAAGGAGACACCCGTGAAGGTCGGCGTGACCTGGGCGATCTCGTCCATGATCTGGCTCGGGTGGTCGTACGCCATGGGGTGGCCCATGGCGGTGGCGATCTCGGAGACGATCTGCCACTCGTGCTTGCCCGTCTTCGGCTTCATCACCGCGCGCACCCGGTTGATGCGGCGCTCGGCGTTGGTGAAGGTACCGTCCTTCTCCAGGAAGGACGCGCCGGGCAGGAAGACGTGCGCGAACTTCGCCGTCTCGTTGAGGAACAGGTCCTGCACGACGACCAGTTCCATGGCCTCCAGCGCCGCGGTGACGTGCTTGAGGTTGGGGTCGGACTGGGCGATGTCCTCGCCGTGCACGAACAGGCCGCGGAAGGTCCCGTCGATGGCCGCGTCGAACATGTTCGGGATGCGCAGCCCGGGCTCGGCGAGGATCGTGCCGCCCCAGAGGTTCTCGAAGACGGTGCGCACCGCGTCGTCCGAGACGTGCCGGTAGCCGGGCAGCTCGTGCGGGAACGAGCCCATGTCGCAGGAGCCCTGCACGTTGTTCTGGCCGCGCAGCGGGTTGACGCCGACGCCGTCGCGGCCGATGTTGCCGCAGGCCATCGCGAGGTTGGCCATGCCCATCACCATGGTGGAGCCCTGGCTGTGCTCGGTGACGCCCAGCCCGTAGTAGATCGCCCCGTTGGGCGCCTGCGCGTACAGCCGTGCCGCCGCGCGCAGCTCCTCGGCCGGCACGCCGGTGAGCTCCTCCGTGGCCTCCGGGCTGTTCTCCGGGCGGGCGATGAACTCCTCCCACCCCTCGAAGTCCTCGCACCGCTCGTCCACGAAGGCCCGGTCGACCAGACCCTCGGTGACCACCACGTGCGCCATGGCGTTCACCACGGCCACGTTGGTGCTGGGCCGCAGCTGGAGGTGGTGCTCGGCCTGGACGTGCGGGGAGCGCACCAGGTCGATGCGGCGCGGGTCGACGACGATGAGCTTGGCGCCCTCGCGCAGCCGGCGCTTCATCCGCGAGGCGAACACCGGGTGCCCGTCAGTGGGGTTGGCGCCGATCACCATGATGACGTCGGCCTCGGCGACGGACCGGAAGTCCTGGGTGCCGGCCGACTCGCCGAAGGTCTGCTTGAGCCCGTACCCCGTCGGGGAGTGGCAGACCCGGGCGCAGGTGTCGACGTTGTTGTTGCCGAAGGCGGCGCGCACCATCTTCTGGACGACGTACACCTCTTCGTTGGTACACCGCGAGGAGGTGATGGCGCCGATCGCACCCGATCCGTACCGCTCCTGGAGTTCGAGCATCCGGCGGGCGACCGTGCCGATCGCCTCGTCCCACTCGACCTCGCGCCACGGGTCGGTGATCTTCTCCCGCACCATGGGCTTGAGCATCCGGTCGGGGTGGCTGGCGTAGCCGAAGGCGAAGCGGCCCTTGACGCAGGAGTGCCCCTCGTTGGCGCCGCCGTCCTTGTGGGGCACCATCCGCACCAGCTCGTCGCCGCGCAGCTCCGCCTTGAACGAGCAGCCGACCCCGCAGTACGCGCAGGTCGTGATCACCGAGCGGGTCGGCATACCGAGCTCGACCACCGACTTCTCCTGGAGCGTGGAGGTCGGGCAGGCCTGCACGCAGGCACCGCAGGAGACGCACTCGGACTCCATGAAGGTCTCGCCGGCGCCGGCCGACACCTTGGAGTCAAAACCGCGGCCCTCGATGGTCAGGGCGAAGGTGCCCTGCACCTCGCCGCAGGCCCGTACGCAGCGGGAGCAGGCGATGCACTTGGAGGCGTCGAAGTCGAAGTACGGGTTGGAGGTGTCCTTCTCGGCGTCGAGGTGGTTCTCGCCCTCGTAGCCGTAGCGGACCTGCCGCAGCCCGACCACCCCGGCCATGTCCTGCAGCTCGCAGTCGCCGTTGGCGGGGCAGGTGAGGCAGTCCAGCGGGTGGTCGGATATGTACAGCTCCATGACGCCCTGGCGGAGCTTCTCCACCTTGGGGGTCTGGGTCCGCACGCTCATCCCGGCCGCCACCGGCGTGGTGCACGACGCGGGGGTGCCCCGCCGGCCGTCGATCTCCACGACGCACAGCCGGCAGGAGCCGAACGGCTCCAGGCTGTCGGTGGCGCAGAGCTTGGGGATGTCGATGCCGGCGAGCGCGGCGGCGCGCATCACCGATGTGCCCTCGGGCACCGTCACCGGCATCCCGTCCACTTCCACCGAGACCGTCGCCGGTCCGGGTCGCTCCGGTGTGCCGAAGTCGGGTTCCTTCAGGAGTGTCATGCCGTGCCCTCCGTCCTGCCTCCATGGGCGTGCGTGCGTGGGATCGCCCGGCCGGGGTCGCGGGCGAGGAAGTCGTCGGGGAAGTGCGCGATGGCGCTGCGCACGGGCATCGGCGTGAGGCCGCCCATCGCGCACAGGGAGCCGTCGGTCATCAGCTCGCACAAATCCTCGAGCAGGGCCAGGTTCTCGTCCCGCTGCTGACCGGCCACGATCTTGTCGATCACCTCGACGCCGCGGACCGAGCCCACCCGGCAGGGCGTGCACTTGCCGCAGGACTCCTCGGCGCAGAACTCCATCGCGAACCGGGCCTGGGCGGCCATGTCGACGGACTCGTCGAACACGACGACGCCGCCGTGGCCGAGCATGGCGCCCGCCTCGGCGAACGCCTCGTAATCCATCGGCAGGTCGAACATCGACGTCGGCAGGTAGGCGCCGAGCGGCCCGCCGACCTGCACCGTGCGGACCGGGCGCCCGGAGAAGGTGCCGCCGCCGTAGTCCTCGACCAGTTCGCGCAGCGTGACGCCGAAGGCGGTCTCCACGATCCCGCCGCGGGCGATGTTGCCGCCGAGCTGGAACACCTGGGTGCCGCGCGAGCGTTCCACGCCGAGTTCCTGGTACGCCTTCGCGCCCTCGGCGAGGATGACCGGCACCGTGGCGAGCGTGAGGACGTTGTTGACGACCGTCGGCTTGCCGAACAGGCCCTCGATCGCGGGGATCGGCGGCTTGGCGCGGACGGTGCCGCGCTTGCCCTCCAGGCTCTCCAGCATGGAGGTCTCCTCGCCGCAGATGTACGCTCCGGCGCCGACGCGGACGTGCAGTTCGAAGTCGAGGGGGGAGCCGAGGATGCCCTTGCCGAGCCACCCCTGCTCGCGGGCGATGCCGATCGCGGCGCGCATCGTGGCCACCGCGTCGGGGTATTCGGAGCGGATGTAGATGTAGCCCTCGCGCGCGCCGACGGAGTGCGCGGCGATCGTCATGCCCTCGATGAGCATGAAGGGGTCGCCCTCCATGACCATGCGGTCGGCGAAGGTGCCGCTGTCGCCCTCGTCGGCGTTGCAGCAGACGAACTTGAGTTCGTCGGCGCAGTCCAGGACGGTCTTCCACTTGATGCCCGCCGGGAAGCCGGCGCCGCCGCGTCCGCGCAGACCGGAGTCGGTCACCTCGGTGACGACGTCGGCGGGGGCCATGCCGAGGGCCGTGCGCAGTCCGGCCAGGCCGCCGTGGCGCAGGTAGTCCTCCGGCGAGAGAGGGTCGGTGATCCCGATCCGGGAGAAGGTGACCCGGGTCTGGCGGGCCAGCCAGGGCAGTTCGTCGACGACGCCGAGGCGCAGCGGGTGGTCGGCGCCCTCGAGCATGCCCGCGGCCAGCAGTCCCTCGACGTCCGAGGGGGCCACCGGCCCGTACCCGACGCGGCCGGCCGGGGTGACCACCTCGACCAGCGGCTCCAGCCACAGCATGCCGCGGGAGCCGTTGCGCACCACCTCGACGGGCGCCTCCCGTTCCGCCGCGGCGCGCCGCAGCGCGTCCGCAACCTCGTCCGCGCCGACCGATCTGGCCGCCGAGTCGCGCGGGACGTAGACCGTCACCGCGGAGTCGGAAGAGTCCTTCGTCATGCCACCGTCCCCTTGAGGATGGAGCCCAACCGGGCCATGTCCACTCGTCCGTACAACCGGCCGCCGACCTCGACCGCGGGCCCCAGGGCGCAGTTGCCGAGGCAGAAGACCTGCTCGACGGTGACCGAGCCGTCGGGGGTCGTCTCCCCCGGCGCCAGTCCCGCCTCCCGCGCGTAGCCCACCAGCGCGTCGGACCCGAGGGCCTGGCACGCCTCGGCGCGGCAGATGCGCACCGTGGTCCGTCCCGCCGGCTCGCGGCGGAAGTCGTGGTAGAAGGTCACCACTCCGTGGACGTCGGCCCTGGAGAGGTTGAACTCGTCGGCGAGCACCGGTATCGCCTCTTTGGGTACGCACCCCAGCTCGGCCTGCAGGGCGTGCAGTACCGGCAGCAGCGCGCCGCGCTGATCCCGGTGATCGGCCACCACCGTCCGGACCGTGTCTTCGACCGTCATGTCACTCCCGCCGATCGTCATTGACCACTCCGCCTTCGCCAGGTCAGGGAGTGCCGGCGCGGGATCGTCACAGAGCCGCTTCGCCTTCCCGACGGTGCCGGCAGTACACCGCGACGATACCGCATACAAACTTCTGCATACAGAATCCTGCAGCCTGGACTTTCCCAAGTCCCGGCACCACGGAGTGCCTTGCCGCGACAGAAGGCATGTTGCATACCAAAACCTGTATACTGACTCGTCCCGCCGCCGGCGACCCTCACGGCGGCCACCAGTCCAGAGCCGTCGGCCCACAGGCTCGGTGGCAGAACGGGGGAACCATGCGCGAGGCCCTGACGGCCGCGGCGACCCACCGGGTCGCCCGCCCCGCACCACTGCGCCAGGCCGTGTACGACGCCCTCATCGAACTCATCATCAGCGGGTCCCTGACACCCGGCCAGCACCTGGTCGAGGCCGAACTCGCCGAACACCTCGGGGTCTCCCGCCAGCCGGTACGAGAAGCCCTGCAGCGCCTGCAGACCGACGGCTGGGTCGACCTGCGCCCCGCCCAGGGCGCCTTCGTCCACTCCCCCACCGAGGAGGAGGCCGCCCAACTGCTCGGCGTCCGCTCGGTGCTGGAGACCTACTCGGCCCGGCTCGCCGCCGGGAACGCCAAGCCCGAGGACGTCGAACACCTCTGGGAGCTGCAGCAGGCGGGGATCGAGGCGCTCGCCGCGGGCGACGTGGAGCGCCTGGTCACGGCCAACACGGCGCTGCACTCCCTCATCACGTCCATCGCCGCCAACGCCGTGCTGGCCGAGCTGATCTCGCAGGTGAGCCGGAAGGTGCGGTGGTACTACACCCCCATCGCCAAGCCCCGCGGCAAGGACGCCTGGAACGAGCACGCCCAGCTCATCAAGGCCATCGCCAAGGGCGACGCGGAACGCGCCGGCGAGATCATGCGCAAGCACACCGAACGCACCGGCGACTATCGCAAGGCGGTCGCTGCGGGGGCGACGGCACTGAGCTGAGCCGCCCCGGCCCGCGCCGAGGGGGCCGATTCCGCGGCCGCCACCGACGGGTGGACGGCCGCGGCTCCCACGGCGTCCCGCAGTGCGAGCAGCCACGGCAGCACCGTGCGCCGCACCACCTCGTGCCCCGCGCCGTCCTCCCCGAGCATCGCGTCGGCGGGGACGAGGACCGGGTCGGCGACCACCGTCGAGGTGGCGCTGCCGTGCGGCCCCGCCCCGTCCGGCCGGGCCGGGACGAACAGGTCGGGCGCGTGCGCGGGCACCAGCCACAGGGTCAGTCCGTCCGCGGCGGCGAGGGGCGAGGACGACCAGACGTAGCTGTCGGCCTCCCCCGCCGCGACCACCTCGCGCTTGCGGGCGCTCAGGGCGACCACCTCACCGGAGCGGGTGGCGGTCGCACCCGCGGCGCCGTACGCACCGTCCGCCAGGGCGAGGCTGCTCAGGTGGCGTCCGGCGGCTATCTCACCGCGCACCCAGGCACTTCCGCACGCCTCGATCACGGCGACCGCCGCGTAGTGGGACTGGAGCACGGCGGCGGTCACCGGGCAGCTGCCGGCGATCCGCGCGACGACCTCGGCGGCCTCGGCCGGACCCCGTCCACCGCCGCCCAGGTCGGCGGAGACGGTCAGCCCGAGCAGACCCGCCTCGCCCAGGGCGGTCACCGCGCCGCGCGGGAAGCTCCCCTCCCTGCCGGTCCGCTCGGCACGGGGCGCGATGACATCGCTCAGGACACGGGAGAAGGCGTTGCGGTACGACACGAGGTGACCCCCTCGGGAACGGTTGCTGATCTGCCGTCAGGCAGCGGATGTGGGGACGCCGACGGACGGGGCGGCCGGGCACGCGGGTGTGCGTGCGGGCCGGCCGCCCCGCCGGCGTGCGCGCGGACCAGCCGCCGGGAGCAGCCGTCCCGCGTCTCCCGGCAGGTTGCCGTCCGCCGGTCCGCGCGCAGGTCTGGACGGGGCGTCGTGCCCCAGGGGCTCAGGGACGCGGGTCGATCTCCCGCAGCAGCCCCGTGGTGACGTCGAAGACAAAGCCCCGGACGTCGTCGGTGTGGGGCAGGAACGGGGACGTGCGCACCCGCTGCATCGACTGCCGGACGTCCTGGTCGACGTCCTGGAACGCCTCCACCGCCCACGCGGGGCGCTGGCCGACCTCCATCTCCAGCTCGTGCCGGAAGTCCTCGGTGAGGATCTGCAGGCCGCAGCCGGTGTGGTGGATCAGTATCACGCTGCGGGTCTTCAGGGCCCGCTGGCTGATGGTCAGCGACCGGATGGTGTCGTCGGTGACCACGCCGCCGGCGTTGCGGATGGTGTGGCAGTCGCCCAGCTGCAGGCCGAGGGCGGCGTGCAGGTCGATCCGGGCGTCCATGCAGGCCACCACGGCGACCTGGAGCACGGGCCGGGCGCCCATGCCGGGGTCGGCGAACCCCGCGGCGTACTTGCGGTTGGACTCCACGAGGCGGTCGGTGACCGTCTCCCCGCCCGGGGCGCTGCCGCCGGGCTGTGCGGAACCGTACGTTGACGTCGACATGACTCCGGTGCGCTCCTTTTCTGGTGCGGCCCCCCACGTGCTGCGATCATGCACGTGAGCGGCCGGTTCGGGGTGGACCACGGCGGCTCCCGCGCGGCTCCGGCTTCCTCCCGGCGGTCGATAGACTCCGTGAATCAACGCAGGCCGGACCGCAGCGCGCAGCGCCCCCGGTACGGCGGCGGGGTCCGCCGCGCCGGCGTGCCGTGCTCCGGGCGCCGCCGGTACGGCGGCGGCTCGCACCGCCGGGTGGTGTCGCCGGCGGCGGGACGGCGCGCGTGGTCCGCGGTCATGGTCAGATCACTCCTTGTGCCTTGAGCCCCGGCAACTCGTCCTCGTGGATGCCGAGTTCGGTGGTGTAGATGTCGTGGTTGTGTTCGCCGAGGAGGGGTGAGCGGTGGATGGTGGTGGGTGAGTCGGAGAGTTTGAGGGGGTTTCCGACGGTGGTGTAGGTGCCGCGTTCGGGGTGGTCGACCTCGACGACGATCTCGTTGGCCTTGAGGCTTTCGTCGTTGATGATCTCTTTGGTGGACAGGATGGGTCCGCATGGGATGTTGTGGCGGTTGAGTTCTTCGAGGACCTGCCATTTGGGCAGGGTGGTGGTCCATTCCTCGATGAGCTGGAACATTTTGGCGAGTTTGGGCAGCCTGGCTTCGGGGGTGGCCCATTCGGGGTCGTCGGCGAGTTCGGGGTGGCCGATGAGTTGGGCCAGGGGTTGCCAGCCGACGGGTTGCACGATGACGTAGACGTAGTCGTTGGGGCCGCCGGGGGCGCATTTGACCGCCCAGCCGGGTTGGCCGCCGCCGGAGGCGTTGCCGGAGCGGGGGACTTCGTCGGTGAAGGTCTCGTTGGGGTATTCGGCCAGTGGTCCGTGGGTCAGGCGTTGCTGGTCGCGGAGTTTGACGCGGCACAGGTTGAGGACGGCGT